>CAYZAF010000377.1:0-3186 GCA_964476435.1 uncultured Syntrophaceae bacterium | reverse complement strand
TTTCGTGAGGTCGAAGTAAAGAAGAACCCCCGCTGCCCCGTATGCGGAGAGAACCCGACCATTTCGACCCTCGTCGACTACGAGCAGCAGGTGTGTGATCTCAAGCGATGAAGATAAGAAGGGAGATTCTCGAACATATCGAAGAAGCTCGACCTCCAGCCGGGCAGCGAGTCTCGGGACAAAGCCTGAAAATTGCCGGTTCTCTTACCGTTAATGTCGAAAGTGCGGCTGGTCGTGATCCAAAATTGTACTCTGACGCCCGGGCTTCTCCCAGACGAAACGATTGACATCTTCGCCCTCCCGCCATATAATAAAATGAACGTTCGGTTTCTTTACAGGCCGGATGAGAACATTACTCAAAAGAAGGGCGTTCATATGCCGAAAGTGAGCCAGGAACATCAGGAATCACGGAAGACTCAGATTATCGAGGCCGCGGTGAGGTGCATCTCGAGAAAAGGCTTCCACCAGACATCGATGCAGGACATTGTTGCCGAATCCGGCTTGAGTCCCGGGGCCATCTACCTCTACTTCGAAAGTAAAGAGGAGATCATCAAGACCATCGCCGATATGCGCCACGCGAGGGAGAGGAAGGTCATCGCCGAGGCCTTCCTCAGCGGAGACAGGGGGATCGCCTTGAACCAGCTTGTGGAAAGCTTCTTCAACGCCCTTGCGGATAGAGACGTGCGCGTGGAGCGAAGCATCGAGGTGCAGCTCTGGGGAGAGGCGCTCTGTAATCCCAGGGTCCGCGAGATCGCGCGCCAGGGCATGAAGGAAACAAGAGCCGCCTTTGTGGAGGCTTTGACTGCCTACCAGAAGCGGGGAATGCTCTCTCCGGACCTCTCGGCGGACGCGGTCGCCCGGGCCATGATCGCGCAGTTTCACGGCTTCGTCCTGCAGATAGCCCTGGATGATGACCTCGATATCAACGAACACGTGAAGGTCATCAAATCCTGGATCTCCGGTCCGGCTTCCTGGGGAGGTAAGCAATCAAAAAGGAGAGGGATGAATACGACAGGGAATGATCCGTCAGTGGGGACGGCCACATGAAGGCTCAGAGGGCAAGCAAGACTGCAGAGTACATGGCTTTCTTTCGGGCGCTCGAGACAGCAAGACCGAGGGGCCGGTCGCTTTTCCAGGACCATTACGCGAGGCAGTTCCTGAGCCCGACCCTGAGACTTGTCCTGACGCTCTCCTCTTTGCCTATCGGAAGGAGCCTGATTCCACGGCTCGTCCAACGAGAAGCTCCCGGAGCCTTTTCGTCGGGCGTCGCGCGGACGAGGTACATCGACGATCTCTTGAAAACAACGGTCCGTGCGGGAGCAAAGCAGATCATCATTTTGGGCGCCGGCTTTGACACGAGGGCACTTCGTCTCGATTTCCTAAGAGATGTATCCGTCATCGAGATCGACCATCCGGACACATCGCGATGTAAGCTCCGCACGGTTTCGTCCATGATAGAGAGACTGCCGGAGAATGTTACTTATTGCCAAGCGGATTTCAACAATCAGTCGTTGGAGGAGATAGGGATCGCGAGCAACATAGATTTGAGCGCTGCCACCGCGATCGTCTGGGAGGGCGTCACAAACTACCTGAGCGCAGGGGCGGTGGACGCAACGTTCAAATGGACCGAAAACTTTTCTCGCATCGACGTCGTCTTCACTTATATTGACAAGAGGGTTCTCGATCACCCCGAAGAGTTCGCCGGTACCAGGAACGTCTTCGCATACCTCCGCGACTGCGAAGAGCAATGGACCTTCGGCTTCGTCCCGAATGAGCTTGCAGATTATCTTGCCGAGCACCGCCTCTTCCTCGCGGAAGATGTCAGTGCCGTGGACTATTGCGCAAAATACATGGCCGATCGGATGGTCATGAAGGGATATGAGTTCTACAGGGTGGCTTTCGCAAGAAGTCGGGAGATGAAAGGCGAGGCATAGCCGCGTGGGGGCATCAAAGCGGCTAAGAACAACCTCGGACGGGTCCCCTAGGGTCCCGGCAAAGCCACAAAAGGCGTGGAGGCGGAAACGATGAGGTCAGAGACAGAGGCGGATCGGCTGTTCCGTCAATTTCAGATTCAAAAATTCGACCCGAAGCGCATGGTCCCGTCAGTCAGCATGACTGTCGAGGCAGACGTGACGCACCTGGCGCATTTGCGAACCACCCGGAACGCGCGCCGTTCAGAGAAGAAACATGTGACCATCTCCCATATTATCAACAAGGCGGCGTGCGACGTCTTGACGGACTTTCCTCTTCTTTTCGCCTCGTTCAATAGGAAAAAGGTGGTCGCAAATCCTGAGCTTGTTCTCAGCGTACCGGTTGATATTGAAAATCATGTCGAGTACCTGGTAATGCATCGACCGAATGCCAAGAGCCTCGACGAGTTCGTGGCCGAGTCTGCTGCCGAGCTTGCGAGGATTCAACGGGGCGAGGGCGAGTTCCGCATGTATCTGCAGTCTGCGATGCGGACGCCTCTTTGGATTCGGAGGCTCGTTATGCTCCTGCCTGGGCGAGACATCCGCTTCTTGCGCTCTCGTTACGGCAATTTTGCCATTTCCAACTTTGGCTCATTTGGCATAGATCGCGGCACCGTCGTCGTATCGAAGCCGATGATAGCCTCGATGTGCTTCGGAAGAATAGCGGAGAGACCTATCGCGAGGGAACATGGCGGCTCCTTCCAGATCCTGCCACTGAGCATCACGTTCGATCATCGCGCCGTAGATGGCGGATACGTGGGCCGATATCTCTCTTCGCTGAAGCAGTTCCTTGAAAGCGCAGATCGCCTCACGAGTATGCTCGGTTGATTTCTTATTGCCGGCGTGGGAGAACATTGGCAGAAAGTGAATTTTCAAGATTGAAGATTTCCGCTAATGGTCTTGCATCTTGCCGGAATCTGCGAGGGCAAGGCTTTCAGGAAGGCTCATACACAGCCACCAAGCTCTCAAACGCATCTACGGCACGGCCCCCGTGGATTTAGTTTTTGTTGCATATGGACGAAAAAAAAGATGATGCACAAATCCACTGAAGGGGGCACCCATGGCAAAGAAAGTCGCACCAAAGGCAGCGGCAAAGGCTCCAGCGGCAAAGAAGGCAGCGAAGAAAGCAGCGAAGGCCACCGCGAAGAAGAAGTAATCCCCTCGTTTTCCGCCCCTGTCGCAGGCAGGGGCGGAGCATCTCTTTCCTCCACTACGC
>CAYZAF010000376.1:0-9512 GCA_964476435.1 uncultured Syntrophaceae bacterium | reverse complement strand
GACTGGAGGAGGAGAAGCTCTCTTGCCATCTGCCGCAGGATGCGCGATCCCGTCTCGTCGGCCGATCCCCTCTCCAGCGCATCGGCCATCAGTTGTTCCGCGCGGCGGATGCTTTCCCACGTCCAGGCAGTCTCGACATTGTCCCAGATGGAATGGCGACCCCCTTCTCCCCACGACCCTTCTGAAAGCTCCAGGGCGCCTGAAGGGGCTACGTGCTGAAGGACCGTTGAGGCCCTGTGTATTGTAGCACAATTCTCGCCCAGGGCGCACACGAGGCTATAGAGCCAATCCATTCCCTCGAACCACCAATGGCCGAACAGCTCTGCATCAAAGGGTATGGTCAGCACCCCGGCCTTGCCCGTATCCCGGCAGTGGCGGCGTAATTTATCCTCTATGACTCCCTTGAAATGTTCTGCGTGGACCTCGACCCTGCGGGCCGCCTCTTCCGGTTCATAGGGGAGTTTGGTGCCCAGGTCCCCTTCGTGGTCCGTCACCCTCCAGTAGCGCAAGCCACCGGGGGAGTGCTTCTTGTGAAACTCCAGGTACGCCGGGTCCCCGGGATATCCCCATTGAGCGCTCCACACCTGGAGGCTCGTCTCTATATCGCGGGCGAAGAAGGCGCACGCGCCGGATGCGGCCGAGCCGGTCCTGTGGACGGAATAGAGGATCCTGCGCTCTTCTGCCCCCATGTCGCGGGCGGCCCCGGCAATGGAGGGCCGGCCTTGGTCCGGGAGGATCCCGAACCTGGTTCCGTACTCTCCCGCAGGGCCTCCAAGCTCCCTCACCGTAAGCTCCCGACCTATCTCAGCCGGCCTGTATCCGCCTGGAGGCCTCTTTCTCGGAAGAACGTGATGGCCGTCGAGAAAGAAATAGCTCAGGTTGTGGGCGCAAAGGAAGGCCTCGATGCCCTTCCGGGGACCCCTTGTCCGGCCGGAGGCGCCGGTTGGCCCCTGCTCTGGCCTGTAGGCGCACTCGGGGAGCCATATGCCCTTGGGGTGTGATCGAAAATGCCTTCTATAAGTTGCTACGCCCTGCGCTATCTGGGCAGCGATCGAGCTATCCCGATTGAGGAGGGGTAGGTACGCGTGGGTGGCGGCAGAAACGATAAGCTCTATTTGGCCTTCCTCGTGGAAGCGCCTGAAAGCCCTGAGGAGATCCTCCCGGTAGGTATGGGAGAAGTCCCTGAGGCGGGATTCGTAGAAGCGGTGCCATCGGACTGCGAGACGTGACAGCTCCCGACGCCCTTCGCGCTCGAAGGAGACGGCGTCGGCAATTGCCGCCTCCATCTTCTCGCGCCCATATTCAACGAGGGCGCTCCTGAAGAGCGGCGATGCGAGCATCTCACAGAGGACTGGGGTGATTCCGACGGTGAGGCCGGCCCGCCTTCCCTCGCTTGACAGTCTTCCGAGGGTATTGAGGAGGGGAATATAGGTTTCGCAAGCGGCTTCGCAGAGCCAGTCCGTGCCGTGGGGCCACTTGCCATGGGAGAGCACGTAGGGCAGATGTGCGTGGAGAACCAGTACAACGTATCCCTCGGCCATAGCAGTCCTTTATGACGAGTTTATTTAAGGTAGCACAAAGGGCTGGGGCACGCAAGGACAATGCCGACGAGAGGCCCGCTGAAAGACGGAAGTCCGCGCGTCAGGCCTACTCCCGGAGATGGCCCTCCCTGACAGCATTCTCGATGAGCCCTTCCGCGAACCTCCATAGCTCTCTGGACCCGGCCTCAACGATGGGCCTGTTCTTGCCCAAGATCTGGCTTTTCCTCACGTTGTGCTCTTTCCATGCATGGCCGGCAGTGAGGGCATTCTGCAACATGGGCTCCAGCCTGTCGATGGCTGCTGCAAATCGCGCCTCAGGGGTGTTTCGCGCCTCGAATTCCTCCCAGAGAGACCTGATCTCCCTGGCCTGGTCAAGGGGCAGTAGACCGAATATGCGCTCCGCGGCCCTCCTTTCCGCCTCCTCCTTGACTTTTCCTGCTGCCTCGTCGTAGAGAAAGGTGTCCCCTGCGTCGATCTCCACGATGTCGTGGACGAGCGCCATCCGGACGACCTTGCTCACATCGATGGGTTCGTTGGAGTACTCGGCAAGGGCCATGGCCATGATGGCCACGTGCCACCCGTGTTCGGCGACATTCTCCTGGCGAGAATTGTCGAAGAGCCTCGTGCGCCGGAGAACGCTCTTCAGCCTGTCGATTTCGATGAGGAACTGCATCTGGAGGTCGAGCCGATTCTTCAAGGGTCTCCCTTGTCTATTCAGGATATCTGAAGGCCTTCCTGTCCATGTCCGCCTTTCCCGGAGAAACGCCCGCTTCCCGTAGCTATCGCGGGAAAGAAAGGCAGCAGGTTGAGGACGGCGGCCTATCCCTTAAGCTCCCTTTAGCCCCGTAAAGGGGCTGCCGTCTCGTCGAAAAGGGGCCTCTTAAGAATGAGGCAGGCTAGGCCCTTCTTCTTGTCTCTATAAGCTGCGCCACTATGCTGACCGCAATCTCCTGGGGTGTTTCCGCGAGAATGGCCAGACCGATGGGCGCATGGACAGCGGCCAGAGCTTTTTCCTCGAAGCCCCTCTCTTTCAGATGATCGAGAATGAGCTGGCTCTTCCTCCTGCTTCCGATCATGCCCACGTAGCGGACCGGCCTTTTCATGACCTCTTCGAGGACAAGGGCGTCATGCTTGTGTCCTCTCGTCACTACGGCCACGTATTCGCTCCCGAAGAAGGTGAGGCGGCCGAACACGTTGCGGAAGTCATCGACGATGATCTCATAGGCCTCGGGGAACCTTTCCCTGTTTGCAAAATCAGGCCGGTCGTCTATCACTACCGTGTTGAAATCCACCATCGTCGCTATTCTCGATACATACTGCGAAACATGGCCGGCGCCGAACAGATAGAGGAGCGCGGAGGTGATGATCGGCTCGATGACTGTCCCGTCCTCGACGACAGGCCTTCTAGCGTCCGCGTGTCTCTGGAGGGAGAACTTGAGCGCTTCTGCCAGGTCATCCCCGACTACGGAGCCGTCGTCCAACAAGAGACTCTTGAAAAACGCATCTTTCGAGAATCTCGTGACCATCAGGGCGTGCTTTCCCTTCTTCCCGAGGGCGCCCGCCTCTGCGTAGAGGCCCCGGTATTCGTCGCGGACGGGCTCAAGGAGAATATCGACGTTTCCACCGCAGATCATGCCGTCGTCTTCCACGAGTCTGCCGTCCATCCGATAGTGGAGGACCTTTGCCGTTTGCGCCCTTGCAGCGCTTTTCGCCTCCTGCCACACCTCGGCCTCGACGCAGCCTCCGCCTACGGTGCCGAAAAACCTCCCATCGTCGCCGATAAACATCTTTGCCCCCTCTTCCCTGGGGGCTGCCCCAATTTTTTTCACGATAGTGGCGAGGGAGCCTCCCCTTCCCCTCGAAAGGTAGTCTACAACTGCCTCGTAAATGTCCATATGGCATTACCTCTCGTTTGCACCTTGCCTTAAGCCGGCCTCATGGAATCTGTGCATGATCGCTTCGAGCACGCCGCCTCCGATGGCCCGGGCCTTTTCCGAAATCGTGAAGCAGTAGTCCCTGGTACCGCGCGGGTCGATGTCGCCCAGCTTCTCCTCGTCCGTCACCTCGACAGGTCTGATCAGTCCTCTCAGGACGCCGCTTATTTCTGCTCTTACCGGGGTCTCGTCGACGTAGAGTATGACGTCGCCCGCGCACACCTGATCGCCTATGCATTTCACGGTCCGCACCAAACCCGCGTGGGGGGAACGGAGGACCCGTTCCTTCGTATACCCCGCTGTTGAGCCTGGAAGGCCGGTATAGGGTTCGGCCTCACCGTCATAGATGACCCTGCCCAGGTCGTGCCCCCTGTTGCTCTCCACCACAGCATCCACCCCATCGGGCGCCCTGAAACCGGGTCCAACGCCGATCACGAGCGGGGCCGTACCCTTCATCGCTTCTTTCCATTGTTTTGCCATGATGGCATCTACGAGCACCTGGGGCCTGAGGCTCCGCAAGAAGATGCCTTCTCTGTCGATCACTACGCCGATCGCTCCTCTGTCCCACAGGGTCAACAGGCCGGATACATCTCCTATGAGCTCTGCCCTCACCCCTTCCACAATGGCGGCCTTTTCGTACACTGCCTCGGAAAAGGCGACCTTTCTCCTCACGGAAACGGGCACGGCTATCTCCGACATGACAATGCGGCGGAAACCGGAAACGAAGAGGCGATGGGCAATGCCCGTGGCCATTTCCCCCGCCCCCCTCACCGCGATCAAGAGGTCTTTCATCCTATTGTCCCTTCCCGAAGAAGCAGTTGGGATAGTGGCATTCCCCGCAGTGGAGGCACAGGCCTCCAAGGCCCATCCTGCGTATGGACGCGGCGCTTATCGTCTTGCGGGCCATGATCCGGGGCAGAAGGACATCGAGCATTGTGTGAGTATCGAAATAGACACAGGCGGGTGCTCCGAGAACATACTTCTCCTTGAGCCTCGCAACGAGGAACATGGCGCCGGGAAAGACCGGCGCTCCGTAAGAGATGACCCGTGCGCCCGTGGCTTCTATCCCCTCTTTCGTCAAATCGTCCGGGTCCACTGAAAGCCCGCCGGTCGTTACGATGATGTCCGCCCCCTCTCGTGCGACCTGGAGCACCGCGTCCCTGATGGCTGCGATGTCATCCCTCACGATCTTTTTCCCAATGACCTCGAGGCCGTATCCTCTGAGTTTATCTTCCACACGGTACGAAGCGTCCGGTATCCTGCCGCTTGCCACCTCTGTCCCCGTCACCACGAGACCCGCCTTCATCGATCTGTACGGGAGAACTTTGACGATGCCCTTTCTGCCGACCCGTTCGGCCTGCTGGAGCAAAGCTTCCGAAATGTAGAGGGGTATGATCCTCGTGGCCGCGACGAGGCTCCCTGCCTTGACAGGATAGCTGTCCGCCACCGTGGTAAACACGATATTCTCGATCCTGTTCATCTCGGCTAGGTGGCCGCCATCCACGGCGACGAGGCCGTCGATGGCGCTGACCATGTTGACCCTGCCCTCCTTCGCCGGCCGGATCTCCACCGTATGGTCCTTCGCCGACTCGGCGATGCGCCTGGCTGCCTCTTCTTCGTGAACCTCCCTGTCCTCCCCGTCCGTGACGTAGATATGCCCTTTCCCCATGTCGAGGAGCCTCTCGATGTCGCCTTCCTCTATGATTCTGCCGCGCCTGAAGGCGGCATCTTTCTTCTTGCCGGGGATGATTTCGGTGACATCGTGGGCAAGCGTGAGGCCCACGGCATCTTCCACCCTAACCTTCTTCAATGGTATAGCCCCTCCTTCTCAAAGACTTTAAATCTTCCACGGTGTCCAGATCGAGGAGAACGCCTTCTCCGGCCTCAAGGAGGCCCACCTCGCGCGGGTGCGCTCTGATGACGCCCCTCAGGCCTCCCTCGCCCGCGATCGATCTGATTGACGCGAGGTGACGCGCCATGTCAACGAGGACCGGGTGGCCTTTCTGTCCTCCGTGGACCGGAACAATGATTGAGTGCTGCCCTGAAGCATATAATCCCATGAGACGGGCGATGATGTCCGGCTCAATAAAGGGCTTGTCCCCCAGGTGAAAGAATACGAGGTCGGAGAGGGAGACTACTGGCAGGGCTGCTCTTATCGACCCGGACATGCCGTCTTCGTGCCTCTTATTGTGGACAAAGGTGACGGAAAGACCCGCCAGTTCGCTCTCGACCCTCTCTTTCTCGAATCCCGTCACCACGATGACCTCCCCTATCTCTGCCTCCACGAAGAAGCGGACCGTTCTTCTGATGACCGCCTCCCCATCCACGCGAAGGCAGAGCTTGTTGAAACCGAGCCTCTTTGATGCGCCAGCCGCCAGAATAACCGCAGATGTTTTCAGCACAAACTCATTCCCAAGGGAAAAGAGGAGAAAGGACTGCTGTTGCGAGGAAGCTTCAGGCGGTCTGATCCCTTACAGCCTACCTCCCGTCACCCGCGTTTGATTGCCTGATGACCTTGTTGATATCCGCAATGAGCGCGTCCGCGTCCACGCCGTGAACCTCCGCACCCTGCTCGATGCTCTCGAAGAGCGCGGCCTGGCAGCCGAGACACCCCAACCCGTGGCGCTCAAAGGTAGGGATAGTTTCAGGGTGCTTCTTCACCACTTCCTCGATCGACATTTTCTTGTTGATCATGCCTCCTGCTCCCTTGCACAATTAATGGGGTTCAGTTAATGGGGCTTTAGCGCCCCCTCCGGCAGCAAAGCTGCCAGAGCCTCCCCCCTCAGGGCCGTCTTAGCGGGGCACCCCCGTCACGAAGGCTGGGGTCGTGCTCCTCCCACAACGACGGGGGTCGCTCACGTTCAGCACCGCCCTAGAACACGTCCGCGGAAAAGATGAATATCCGCGTCTCCTTCGACTTCCACGCGTCGCGGGGGAGGCCGGCCTTCATGCATGTGTACTCGAGGAAAGCCTGCCTGTCCCAGCCGTACTCGGTCGCGACCTGCGGCAGAAGGAGCCCAGAATCTACCCCTTTTTCGATGTAGATTCCGTGGACCCCCACCTCGATCTCGTCTATATCGCCGATCCTCTTCATCGGGGTGAGCACCGATATCTCGATATCGGTGTCCATCCACTCCGCTCGGTCGAGAGGCAGGAACCTCGGGTCGTGAAACGCCGCCTCAATCGCCATCTGTCTCACGGTCTCGTCGAGGGGCATCAGTCCCCTAATGTGGCCGATACAGCCTTTCAATTCGCCCTTAGTCTTGAGACAGACAAAGGCCCCCATCTTCCTTCTCAGGGTTTCAGGCACCGCGAGCGGCTCCTCCTCTTTTCCGAAGAGCACCTTCTCTATGGAGTTTCTCACGAGGTCTTTGAGAAGCCTTCGCTCTACATCGGAGAAATGGAGATCTATTCCCGCCTTCCGTTCCGCCAAAGGTTATTCTCCATAGAAAACGCAGGAGACGTATCCCACAACGCTGTCCATGTCGCCCGTGACGTCGCCGGAGTTCATGTATTTCAACGCTCTGGCGTGCCGGGCTCCCAGCATCTTGGATACGATCATGGTCGAGATGAGGGGACCCGCCCCACAGGCCTCGTACTTTCCCCTGCCGAGCTCCCGAATCATGCCTTCCACATCGAACGCTTCGAGAAGGCCAATTGCTGCCCTGTCCATCTCTACGGCGAGGCTGTACGGATAATAGTGAGACAGGTCAGTGCTTCCCAGGATAAGATACCTTTTGTCCTTATCCTTGACGCACTGGTAAATGGCGTTTGCCAGTCGATCCGACGCATCAGGGTCCTGGGAGGCGCCCATGATGAGCGGGACCATCTTGAATTCCGTGAGGACGGTCTGAAGAAAAGGGAGCTGCACCTCTATCGAGTGTTCTCCCCGGTGGGCCCTCCGGTCCTCGTGCACCACCTCCCCGCTCCCTATGAGCTCTTTGGCGAGCTCTTCGTCAATGGGAACCATACCGAGAGGAGTCCGATACGCCCCCTTTTCCTGAACCGCCGTTCCCAAAAAGAATGACTGATGGCTGGGGGCCACGATGACCACGGTGTCGTACGTCGCTCCGGAAAGGGCCTTGTACCCGTAGGCCGCTGTTTGCCCCGAATACATGTAGCCGGCGTGAGGAGAGATCAAGCCGACAATGTTGCCCGGAGCATCCTGGAGGGACACCTTGTCCAAGTATCCTTTGACATCTATCCGGAGCACTTCCGCGTTCCCGGGATAGAAGGAGCCGGCTACGGCAGATTCTCGAATTCCGTCCATTATTCCCCTTATAGGCACCATTATAGCACAACTGTCCCGGCTTTCGTGCAAGAAAAGGGCCGGTAAGATCTAAGGCCGACCCCTGCCTTAGGTCTTTAGCGGGGGCCAAGGTTGAATCGCTTCGATATCTGCCTTCTTATCTCCATGGCGGTGACTGCGAGGGCCCTCGCCTCTTCCGATGCGAGCCTGTCCAATCCCCCGATGCGGTCAAAGGCCTCCACGCACTTTGTCAACGACTTCAAAGCCACGCCTGCTGAGCTCACGGCGTCTTCCGGCTGCCCGTCATAGTCGGAGGCGACCGCTCGACGCGTCTTGACAGATACCATGGTGTGGTACCAGACAACGTCGTCAAAAGCCTCTTTCGCTTCCGAGGCTACGTGCGGCTCGATCTTCTTGAGGAAAACGTGGGTCTTCGAGGTGAAGGTGAGGGCAAGCTGATAGATGTCGTCGCTGTCGATAGAGTGGGCATCGAGGGACTCTACGTCCTGGTCCCCTTCGAATGGGATATCGAGATCGGCTGCGATCCTCGTCAGGAGACCTATGGCCTCGTCGAGAGATTCCCTTATATCCTCGAGGGAGGGAGGTCGCATCTTCGATAGACTGTCCGTGCCCTTCGAGAGGACTTTCTTCCTCAAGAGGGCATAGATTCTGCAGTGGTCCGTCTCCATGCACCTGTCGCAGAGGTAATCACAGGCATTGAAGGGTGCGTCACTCATTCGAAAAGCCCCCTCGCCCCTTTCTAAGGATACGCTTAAGCCATGTCCTCAAGGATCTGAACGGCACTTTCGACGAATCGGGGGCAGAGGTTCTTGAAAAGGCCGAGGGCCAGGGCGCGCTCCCTTCCCCCCGGGGCTCCGACGTCGCATCCCAACAGGTCCCTACACCTCGTCGAGCCGCACATGGCCGTGAACCGTGCCATGAAGGCTTGTGCCGCCTGGTGAATCTTTTCCCTGCCCTCCTTGTCCTTTGGGTCGCCTGCCCCGTGTCTCAAGCCGATGACCAAAAGACCGCCCGTCACGGCTCCGCACGTTTCGCCCGTGCCCCCAATGCCCCCTCCGAACGCCCTTGCCAAGCTCAATGCCGTCTCGTCGCTCAGGCCAAAATCGCTGCCGTACGCCACAAGCACGGACTGGCAACAGTTGAATTCTCTGCTGAAATATGAAAGCGCCTTTTCTTTCCGCTCCATGCGAGGGACTCTCCGTACATAATTTCCTGGATTATAGCACGGGTGGAGCCGGAGGGGGAAAAAAGCGCGGAGTCTCTTCCGAAAAAGCGGCCTCCCGAATTCATGCTTAAGGAGCGACTGGTTTTTGTGGTAGGATAACGCCAACGTCGAAGACAAGGAGATAGAGCCATGGCGAAAACAAGGGACATAAAGAAAGATGCGAAGAAGCAGCCGACGAAAACGTTGAAAGAGAAGAGGGTGGCCAAGAAGGAAAAGAAGGCAACGAAGGCCTAATTCCAATTCTAGAGCATTACGCAAAATAAAGTACCGATTGAAGTTGTTTGCCCCCCGGCTCCGCCGTTTCCTTCGCTTAAGCTCGGTGCTCCGTCTCTCAGTGCGCTCAAGCGACTCCCCCCGCAAGCCTTGCGGAACTCGCGAAGGTGAGCTGCCGGCGGCCTTTTCGCTCAGACATCCTCGGCATGCGGTAAGCCGCGCACCGCTCCTTCCTTCGCAAGGCGGGTACCCGAGAGACTCCCGCAAGGCTTGCGAAAGAAATGGCTCCGCCACGGGTCAAACGGTACTTTATTTTGCGTAATGCTCTA
>CAYZAF010000375.1:0-9643 GCA_964476435.1 uncultured Syntrophaceae bacterium | reverse complement strand
CAGCTCTATGCCTCCCTTATGAGGCTCGCGAGCCTCAAGGTCAAGATGCTGCTACCGGGTCACAACCGGGTGCTCCAGCGCGTGCCTGACGGCTATATTGCCAGTACTGCAAAGCAGTGGGCCCCCTACCTCACCTAAGGTCACCTTTCCCGCCAGAGTGACGTCTCGATGCGTTGGGCAGCGCCAGAGGCGCATGGTCGTGGTCTCGATGGGGAAGAAATGAGGCGCGGACGCCGAAAGGCGCACCATAGACCCACGAAGGAAGGCCGGAGGCGCATAGGAAGTCCGAAGGATCAGGACTGTTCCTTGATCCTCTTCTCTTTCTCTTTTTCGTATGCCTCTTTGCCCGCTTCTATGGCTGCCGTGAGGAGAGGCTTCTTCTCAAGGATGAGATCTTTTCCTTTGTCGACGGCACTATCCATCTTTTCCCGTACCTGGTCGATATAGAAACCCGCCTTGTCTGTCGCCTCGCGGGCAGCCTCTTTGATCTGCCGCCTTGTCTTGGACCCTGACTGGGGTGCCAGCAGAAGGGCGATCCCAGCCCCCAAAGCCCCCCCCAACAGGAAGGCAAGGAATCTCGATAGGCTGCCGTAGCCCTGCTCGACCGTGTAGTGCTCTCTCCCGATCACTGTATACCCCTCTTCACCCGTCATGAGAAAACCTCCTTTCTTTCTTTATTTTATCATAGTGAGCTCGATCTGGAAAGGACCGCGTGGGGGTTAGGTTTGCGAACGGGAGATCCCTTCTGCGGTAAAGAGGCCAGCCAAGACGCTTTTCGAAGGGCGATTATCCTGGTTGGCCGGAAAACCCCTTAAGGAGATGGAGCAACGGGCGATAAGATTATCCGGAGATATACCCATTTTTTCAACAGGTGCGGGCATGAGCACATATTACGTTCACAAAGAGCCGGTTCTTGACAGGAAGAGGTGTCTTTTCGGGAACGAACTCTCATTTCGAAAGGTTGCACCGACCGAGAGCGGCCCTAGATGGCCAGCCTTGAGCGTGGACGAGGATGTGGTCGGTGCAGTCTCTTCGGAAGGAGGGTTCGAAAAGCTTACCGGGACCAAACGAGCCTTTCTCAATCTCAACGTGGTCGCCATGAATGCAGAGATGCTCGAGCTCCTCCCAAAGAACGCCGTTTTTCAAGTACCGGAAAGAGATGCGCTGGACAAGGAGGTGCTTCTAAAGGCCGCCATGTTGAAGAAGCTGGCGTATCAGGTCGCCGTGAACTACACCCCGTCGGGGCGCGGCCTCACGCCCCTCCATAAGATAGCCGATTTCGTGCGAATCAGCGCATCGTCCTTTTCTACGGATCAGATTGCTCCAACCCTTGCCCTCTTCAAAGGACTTCCCGCCAAGCTTATCGTCGATAGCGTCGAGGACGGGGAGAGTTTTGCCAAGTACCGCGATCTGGGCTTCGAGCTCTTCCAGGGTCCTTTCTTCATGAAGTCCTCGGGAGCCGGGTCGCAGTCCATATCATCCACCCAGGAGACGCTCCTGCAGTTGTTCAATGACCTTCGGGCGAACGAAGACGTCGAGATCGTCGAAAAGACGTTCAAAGATAACCCGAAACTGGCCTATGGATTGCTGCAGCTCATGAATTCCGCATTCTTCAGGGCTGGCAGGAAAGTCGCCTCCATCGGACAGGCTATCACCCTTCTGGGGTACGAAAACCTGCAGAAATGGGTTGTTCTCCTCCTCTTCACGGTCGAACACAGGGACGCGCAGTCCCACCCTCTGATAGAGAAGGCTTTGACGAGGAGCAGGCTCATGGAGTCCCTGGCAAAGAGGACGGGGGAAATGGTTATCGCCGACAGCGCCTTTATCACGGGGATGCTTTCCTTCATGAACGTATTCTTCAACCTCAACCCGGAAGAGGTGACAGAGAAGCTGAACCTCATTCAGGAGATCCAGGACGCGTTGACCATGCGGGCCGGTGTACTGGGCATGCTGCTTTCCCTTGCCGAGAAAGCCGACAGGCAGGAATACGAGGGGATGGATGAGGAAACAGAAGCGCTCAAGCTCTCTGCCGAAGACGTGCTATGGGCGGAAACGACCGCCCTTTTCGATTCTGAGAAGATTTTCGAGAACTAGTCCATTCCCAGGGTCCCTCTCTTATAGGCGATACCGTCTGCAATACCTGTTGGAAGAGCCAATCGCCTTTCCCTTCCCCCCCGGAGCCTATTCCTCTATGATGATGGCTTCCACGGGGCAGACGTCTGCAGCTTCCCTACAGGACGCCTTCAATTCCTCCGGTACCTCGGCCATCTTCGTCTTCGCCACGTCCCCGTCCATCTCGAAGATCTCGGGGCAAATGGAAACACACGATCCATCGCCTACGCATGCATCCTCATCGACACGTACCCTCATGTTCTTGCCTCCTTTTAGGGTTTTGTGAATGGCCTTTAGCCCCCTTTTTAGAAAAGGGGTGGGGCCTCGAAGCATAAGAATCCCCTATTTTGCCTCCATTGCCTTGAAGTCAGCCACCACGACCGCGATGAATTCATCGGGGCGAAGGTATGTGCGGGCTATCCGCAGCACCTCCTCGGCCGTCACCGAGTTGATGAGTGATGGATATCTCTCTGGATAGTCGAGCCCGAGCCCATAGTACTCCACCTGCCCGAAGAAAGAAGCTATCTTGGACTGACTGCTGAAGCGCTGCGGGAAAGTGCCCACGAGGTACCTCTTGGCGTCCTGTAGCTCCTCGGGAGAGACCAGGTCGGCCCGAATCCGACCCACCTCTTCCATGACGGCTGCTATTGACTCGTTCGTGGAAGCAGTTTTCGTCTGCAAGACTATCTGGAACGAGCCGGAATACTTCTGGGCCTGAAAGAAGCTCTCCACCGAGTACGCGAGCCCCCTTTTGTTCCTGATGTCCTCCATGAGGCGAGACGAGAGGCTGCCTCCCCCAAGAATGTAGTTCATGACGAGGGCCCCGTAATAGTCGGGGTTGTCCCGGGCCATCCCCCCGTTCCCTACGACGATGTTCGACTGCGTCACCGCTTTGTCGATCTTAATTGTTCGTCCCGTTTCGGCAAAGGCGGTCCGCGGCAATTCCGACCGGTGCGCCTTACTCGGCCATTGCTCCAGAAGGGGCATGATATGCTCCCTCATGAGCCGCTCGTCAATGTCCCCCACCACGACAAGAATCGAGTTATTGGGAAGATAGTGGGTCTGGTGGAAGATGGATAGTGCCTCACGATTCAGCTTCGAGACCGATTCCCCCGTGCCCTCTGTGGGGTGGCCGTAAGGCCCTCCGTTGAACACGGCTTTTTCGAAGGCCTTCTCCGCGACTACACCTGGTTCATCCTCTGACGACTGAATGGCGCCGAGAGAGCGGGATCTCTCCTTCTCTACCTCGGCGGCGGGAAACGTGGGCCTCGTCAATGCTCCCATAAAGATGGGAAATGCGCTGCCCACATCTTTCGTGAGGACGCGCAAGGTTACGGTCGTAAAGTCTTCGTCGGCACTGGCGCTGATCTGGGCGCCCAGGAAGTCGAGTTCATCGTTGATCTGCACCATGGTCTTGCCGGCGGATCCGAAAAGGAGGCACGAGGCGCACAGATCGGCGAGCCCCTCTTGACCGGGAGGGTCGTCCTTTGAGCCCGTCCTCACGAGGAGCTGAAACGTGATGAAGGGCAGAGAGTGTTCCTCGGAGACGAGGAGGACGAGCCCGTTGTCGAGGAGAGCGCGCTGAACCGGCGGGAGGCTGAGGGCGTTCCCGGAGAAGAAGAATATGGAGCAGACAGCGAGGCAGGCCCCCACAAGTTGCCTTCTCATGGTAACTCCTTACCTGACAATGTTCTCCTTGAGCGGAGAGCCTGGCTGGATAGGCACCGGGTGCGTCGAAGGCACTGGCACGAGGATGCCGGTGGTACAGTTTGCCGGGACCAGGTACCTCTTTGCCACCCGCCTCACGTCTTGGGCGGACACGGAACGCACTGCCGGAACATACCGGTCCACGTCCCTCCAGGTAGAGGCCATCTCGTACGTGGCGAGGATCATCCCTTGAGAGAAGAGTGAATCCTGGCTGTAAACGAAGCTCGATTCCAGCTGGTTCTTTGCCTTCTCAAGCTCCCGCGGGCCTACGAGCTCTCTCTGGAGGCGCTCCATTTGCTCGTTGAGGGCCTTCTCCACCTCGTCAACGGTCTTTCCCGGCATAACTTCCGCTGAAACGGTGAAAAGGTTCGGATCTTTGGAGACGAAGTCGTTCTGGGCATCGATTGCAAGGGCAAGGCCTTTTTCCCTCACCAGCAAACGATTGAGACGGGAGCTCTCACCCGCGGAAAGAAGGGCCTCTATCACCTCGAGCACGTAGCTGTCCGCCTCGTTCACGTTGGGCACGTGGTACGCCTTCATGACGGATGCCAATTGGGCTTCCCTCCTCACAACGATCCTCCGCTCACCGGGCTGCGGCTCCTCTGCGTCGACGTGCCCGACAGGTGGGCTCCCGCCTGGGAGAGGCCCGAAGGCCCCTTCGATCATGGGGAGAACCGCTTGCTTATTGAAGTCGCCGACCACGACAACGACCGCATTCGATGGGCAGTAGTAAGTGGCGTAGTATTTCTTGAGGTCCTCGAGGGTAAATCGAGCAATGTCCTGCATCCAGCCGATTACGGGCCAATGGTAGGGGTGAATCAGGAAGGCTGTTGCCGCCAGTTGCTCAGTAAGTATTGCCCTGGGATTATCGTCCGTCCTGAGGCGGCGCTCCTCCATAACGACCGATCGCTCGGGCTCGAACTCTTCTTCTTTGAGGAGAAGCCCCTCCATTCTATCCGATTCGAGGTCGATGGGTATGGGGAGCCGGTCGGCGCCCATATTCTCAAAATAGGCAGTAAAATCCGCAGAAGTGAAGGCGTTGTCGTCTCCCCCGTTTTGTTCTATGGTGCGTGAGAATTCCCCGGGACCGACTTTACCCGTGCCCTTGAACATCATGTGCTCCAGCATGTGGGAGAGCCCGGTCTTACCCCATGCTTCATTGCGGGAGCCCACCTTGTACCAGACCTGAAAAGTGACGAGGGGTGCCTTATGATTCTCCAGGAGGATCACCTTGAGCCCGTTGGGAAGGGTGGCTTGCGATACCTGATCGGAGAGGCTCGCGGATGTACGGACCGGGGCAAAAAGGAGCACGACGCCGGCAAAGAGGAGGCATGCCCACACCAGTCGCACCGTCTTGTCGATTCGCCCCATGGTCATCCATGATTCTATGGGTCCTCGCTTTTGTTGTCAAGGATGACGCCGAGCCCACATCCTGCGCTCGCCTTGATGTCTTCACCCAGGCTTCTTGGTCAGCGAGGGAGCGCGGCCGGGAAAAAGGCAAATAGTTCTTGAAAAAGCAGGATGAATCTAAGAGAATAAATGACCCTGCTGCAAGCAGCAGGGTATGTAAGGACAACGAGCGGGAAGCGAGTCTTTGAGCGGGAGGCTCCATGAGGCTTTGCCGCTGGAGGGGGTGCTGAACCCGGCAGCATGGCGAGCGGAAGCGAGCGGTGAGGGGGGAGGCTCCGTGTGGCTTGCGCCACTGGAGGGGGCGCTGAGCCCCAATAGTTGCCAGCGAAGCGGAAGAAAGGTCTCCCTCCAGCTTGCTGCAGGGAATCCACAAGTTCATGAGGCAGCCGGAAGGAGGATCGATGGGGACAAAGTTCGACGCTGAAGGTCTCGCAAAGAACGACGGCAAGGGAGGAAGGCCAACCTATATCTCCCACGGGGGCCGCGTCATAGACGTATCAGCGAGCCAGCTGTGGGAGGGCGGGCTCCATATGGGCAGGCACGGGGCTGGCAAAGACCTCACTGCCGACATAGAGGCAGCTCCCCATGGAACCGAAGTTCTCGACCGATACCCGCAGGTGGGAACCCTCGTCAGGGAAGGCCCGCGAAAGGGTGACCGGGAGCGCTCCGCAGGCCCCGCCCTGTGGGCGGGGTCGAGGAGCGCCATGAATTGGGCTCTATTCCTTTCCGGGAAGCCCCGCCCTGTGGGCGGGGAGCTTCACTTCCCCCCTGTTCTTGAGGCCTTTCTAGGCCGCTATCCCTTTCTGAGGCGTCATCCTCACCCCGCGACGGTCCATTTTCCCATTGTCCTGACCCTTGGCGCCAGCTTCTTCTCCATCCTTTCAGCACTGACCGGTAGGCTTTCGTTCGACCAGACTGCCTTCTATTGCCTCATCGGGGCTCTTATCTTCATGCCCCTCGGCATAGTGACCGGCCTTTTCACGTGGTGGATCAACTATATGGCCCGGCCCATGCGGCCCATCACCATAAAGAAGTATGTATCCTTCGCAAGCCTCGCCGCCGTGATCCTGCTGTTTCTATGGAGGCTAGTCGTGCCCGGCGTTCTCAGGAGCATGTCGGCAGCCTCCGGCGTCTATCTGGTTCTCATGGTCGCCTTGATCCCGGCCGTCCTCACCATAGCCTATTACGGCGGAACCCTCACCTTCCCCGTCCACGGGAAGTGACCCCCTCCCCCGACAGCTGACTTTCCATTTCCATCCACGACCGAAGCGGGCGGGTGTCATCACCGGCACATCTCGAGGAGCGCGCCGACGCGGGTCCGGATCTGGCCTACGTCGCTGGGCGAATAGTCCGTCACTATGCTCAGGAAAGGAAGGCCGTGTCTCTCCTGGATGTGCTTTCCGACCTTGAAGGACTCCACGGCGTACCCGTGGCATGCCTGGAGCACCACGTCCACCACCGCATCGGGCTTGAACGCATCGATAAGCCTGTCAAGCTCCGTGAGCCGCCGGGTGTTGGGCGTCATACAGGAGCAGGGGATCTTCAGGTATCTCTCGGCAATTGCCCGCGTCGGGTCCTCGGTGCCCTCCTCGATCAGCGTTGCATATGGCTTCATGCCCGAGCATGAGTCGAGGGCGACGACCACTCCCCCCTCGCTCTCGATGATGGTGAGCACCTTCAACGAATCACCGCCCACGGGGCAGCCCGTCACCAGTACCCTCGGCGCATCTTCGGGGCCGTGGACATAGCCTTCTTCTTTTCGCCTCTCCAGCTTTTCCAGGACACCGTGGAGCACGGGACCTACTTCGGCACTCGAGGTTCCCTGGGCGAGGAAGGCCGCCTCGTAAAGCTCCGGCCAGCCGACCACGGGCGGATCCGAAGCGGCATAGTCGAAGATCCTGTTCATCAGACGGGACTTCGCGTTCGTGTCGCGGATGGCGGCCTCGATCCGGTCGTTTGTGGTGGTCCGGCCGAACACGGATTCGAGGAAGGCCCGGAGCTTGCGGATCATGGCTGTCCAGTTCTCAACGGCCCCAAGCTCGTCGGGAAGCTGGGGGAGGTCCATGACGTGCATGGGCTTGCGGTCGGCGATCAGCTCGAACATCTTCTTCTTGCCGTCGCACGTCGTCTCCGCCACCACGGCGTCGGACATGGCAAAGAAAGGGCAGGTATCTTTCAGGATGAAGCCGTAGCTCGACTTGATGAGGGGGCAGAGATTGGCGGGCAGAACGGCTTCTGCCGCCTCGATCGTGGCGTGAGAGAACGCGCACAGGGAGACGGGCACGAGGTCGAGGGCGCGGATGACCTCGACCGGCGCATAGGCACAGTAAATCCCGACGATCCTCGCCCCACGCTCCCGCTGTCTGAGAAGATGGGCGAGAAGCCTTTTCGACGCCGGCTCCCCGGTGTATTCGTCGTCAATGAGCGCATCGACTCTGCGGTTCACGTGCACGCGGACCTCCTGTCAATCTTTGTTCCTTTTTCGGCGATGCAACGGTCTTTTCGTGGATCGGACCTCTCTATTTCGCACAATAGCGCCTTGAAGACGGGGAAGCCCGAGATTGGGTCGCGGTTCTCGAAGTCGGTGAGAAAGTTGACGTTTCCATCCCGCCACCCTTCCACGTGGATGGGTTTGCCTCCACCCGCGTTCACCTCTACCGAGCCTTCGACCACATTCTCGGTTATCTCGGCCCAGAAATGGACCTGCCCCCGCGGACTCCTGACGAGGACCCTGTCGCCGCTTCTGATGCCGCGCGCCTCTGCGTCTCGAGGGTGGATTAGGGCCAGAGGCTTTTTTTGGAGGCGCACGAGGGAGGGGATGTTTTGATGTTGGGAACGGAAGGTGCTCTGGATCCGTGCACCGGTATTGAGGACCAAGGGATAGGCCGCATGGAGCGCAGGGTTGGCGACAGGTCCTTCCTCGGGTTCCCTGTAGACAGGAAGCGGGTCGTAACCGTGTGCGGCGAGAATCGTAGAGGCGATCTCGACCTTGCCGGAGGGGGTGTTGAAGCCCGGCCTCCCATCGCGACGGAGGAGACCCGATTCCCATTTCCTGTACCTGGTCTCGGATGCAGGCGGATGGACTCCCTCGGGGCTCCTCTTCAGCGCTTCGAGCAGATCGGGCTTTTGCTCGAAGGCAGCTTCCAGGATCTCCCCTTCGGTTTGGGGATAGAGGTGACCATATCCCAGTCTTTGGGCCAGATCAGCAAGGATCAAGAGGTTGTTTCGCGCCTCGCCCGGGGGCGCGACGACCCGCTCCCTGAGGCGGGCGTAACCAGGATAGTGCTGGTAAGAGGTGATCTCGAACTCGGTGGCCGCAGGCAGGACCACGTCGGCGAATCGGCACTCTCCGGTCATGAAGATATCGATGACCGCGAGAAAATCAAGTTTGCCGTATGCCTTCTCCAAAAGAAGGGGCTGAGGATAGGAGGTCAGGGTGGACGCGCCGTGGACGAGTAGTCCTTTTACCGGATACGGCTTGCCTTCAAGGACCGCCGTGGGGAACTCCATGAATTGCGCATTTTTCACGAGGTCCCTAAAAAGAGGATATTTGTCCGCGCCGATCCGCGCCACCCCGTCGGGCGCTTTCACGCCGGCCTGTTTTCCGTACCAAGGAGGGGAAGGCCCGATGGAAAGACCGCCGGGCACATCGAGATGGCCTGCGAGGGCCCAGAGCAGGTAGACGGCCCTGATGTTCTGGACGCCGCTGTTGGTATACTCGAGCCCGGTGTACATCCGGAGGGAGACATGCCTGGTAGTCGCGATCTCACGTGCAAGGGAAACGACGGTTTCCTTCGGCACTCCCGTGGTCCGCTCCACCTTCTCGGGCTCGAACGACTGGACGTACTCCTTCAACTCTGCGAATCCGAGGGTCCACTTCTCCACAAACTCCCTGTCATAGAGTCCCTCGTTGATGATAGTCCTGATCATGGCGAGGGCGAGGGCGCCGTCGGTGCCCGATCGCACGGCTATCCATTGGTCGGCGCGGCGGGCTACGTCGCTTCTCATGTGATCGATCGCGATGATGCGCGCACCCCGCTTCTTTGCCTTAAGCAGACGAGAAAACATGAAGGGGGGCGAATCCGTCACGGGATTGGCGCCCCAGAAGACCACTGTCTTGCTATTCTCTAAGTCCGGGACGAGCATGGGTCCGCTCACGCCGAAGGTCGGAACAGGCGCGAGCACTCCATAGGAATTGAAACAGAGGGAGCCGACGTTCGCCATGTTGGGAGAGCCGAAGGGATAGAGAAAGGTACCCCCAAAATCCACCATCGACTGCTCGAAGACGCCACGTCCGGAGTGATAAACGAAGGCCTGGGCGCCGTAAGTTTCTTTTATTTCCTTCATGCGCCCCGCGGTAAAGTCGAGGGCCTCTTCCCAGGTCGCTTCACGGAACCGCCCTTCTCCCCTCTCG
>CAYZAF010000374.1:0-7684 GCA_964476435.1 uncultured Syntrophaceae bacterium | reverse complement strand
CGGCGCCTAGCTCTCCTCTATCTTCCTGATGCCGGCATAGTAGCAGCAGCTTTGACTTTTGAAATTGTTGTCGAATACTCTGGTGTTTCCGTCCCTGAAGCTGATGCGGACGTAGCAGAACCCGCCGGGCACTTCCGATCTCCTCTCTTCCACTACGATGCCCATCCCCCATCTCTTGAAGCGCTTGTGCACGACCTGATCGCCGACCTTCAGGTAGAGGGTATAATCCTTTTCCATAGGCAAAAAGATATATCATCTGCCATGCCTTTGCAAGGGGCGCCAATAGGGGGATTTTCGGCTATATTGATGCGTCTGGCCTCTGCAGCCGTGCCTTACTTCTAGGTCTCGCCTTCGTCCGGACAAGCCGGCTACTCCACAAGCTCAAGCCAGTGATAGACCTTCTGCGGCATCTGGTGGCGCAGCGTGTTGTCCGTGAGATTGATGATGCAGCCCGGGCACGCTGTCACGACGAGGTCCGCCTTAGTCTGCTTGATGCTCTCCATCTTCTTGTCGGCGATCTTCTTCGAGACGTCGTAATGGTAGACGCTGAAAGAGCCCCCCATGCCGCAGCACATGTCCGCCTCAGGCATCTCCACGTACGTGAGGCCTTTTAGGCCCTTCAGGATGGACCTCGGCTGTTCTTTGATGTTCTGGTACCTCACGAGGTGGCAGGGGTCGTGCCATGTCGCGGTCTTGCCCACGAACTCCTTTTTCAGCTTCAGATCCGCCGGGTTGACCTTGAGCACGTCGACAACGAATTGCGTAGAATCCTTGACCTTCTTCTCGAATTCCTCGTATCTCTTCTGCTGCTCCCCATTATCGGGAAGGTACTTGTGATAGTCCTTAAGGGTAGAGCTGCACGTTCCGCAGCCGGTCACGACATAATCGACGCCTTCGAATGCCTTGATGTTCTGGTCGGCGAGCATCCGCCCTGTCTCCAGATCCCCCGCGGTATAGATAGCCGCACCGCAGCAGTTCTGGCTTTCGGGCACCACGACCTCGACGCCCTGCTTGGTGAGGAAATCAATGAACTTCAGGCCGATGGCCGGGTAGGCGAGATCCGTGGCGCATCCATAGAAGTAACCGACCCTCATCTTGGGCGCCTGGCCGCCCGCGGGCTTATAGAGGGGCTTGACCTGTTTGTGGAGGAATGTTTTCGCGATTTCAGGGAAGTTTCTCTTGCCCATGCTCTTGATGAAGTCGGGCAGGTGGCGTACCTTCCCCTCGGTCTTCGGGAGCATCCACTGGAACCACCGCTGCAAGGCCCTCGCGTAGCGCGCCCTGGCCCGTTTGTTAGCCAGGGCCTTACGGTAGATGAACTCCTTGAGAAATCCCAGCCCCTTTTCCTGCACCATCTGGGCCCTTGCCGCGATGACGACCCTGTCGATTTCCGTTTTGGAGGGACAGTTGGCCCAGCACCTCTTGCAGAGAAGGCACTTACCGATGATCTCGCCCATCTCGGGCGTGAATTCCTGCTCTCCCTTCATGGCCAATTTTGCGAGGTAGTTCTTACCCCGGGCCAGGGAAGTCTCGGTCTTCTCAACTTGATAGACAGGACAATAAAAGGCACAGAACCCGCACTTCATGCACTGGTCTGCGTATTTTTCTGCTTTCCTGAGTTCCTTCAGCTCTCCCAAGACGGACCCCCCTTGTCTTTTAAGCTAGTCCCAGATCTTGCCTGGGTTCATGATGTTGTTCGGATCAAAAAGCGCCTTTATGCCCTTCATCATGTTGACCACGACCGGATTTGTCACCTTGTTGAAGAACTTCTGTTTTTCAAGGCCTATGCCGTGCTCGCCGGAAAGGACGCCACCCAGCTCCACCGCTGTGGCGATGATCTCTTCCATGGCTTTCACCGATCTTTCATAGTGCTCCTTGTTGGCTACGTCGGTGAGGATGGAGGGATGGAGATTCCCATCCCCCGCGTGGCCGAGCACGACGACGTCGACGTTGTACTTCTTGGAGAGTTCTTTGCATTTCCTGATGAGGGCCGGCATGTTGGGTCTCGGGACCGTCACGTCTTCCGAGAAGACCGTTCGCGTCTTTCCATAGGTAGCGGCAAACCCCGCTCTCCGGGCAGCCCAGAACTGATCTGCCTCGGCCTGGTCTTTCGCTTCCCTTACCTCCCTGGCCCCGTACTTCCTCGCTATCTCAACGATCTTTTCCGCCTCTTTCGCCACTGCTTCCGCGATGCCGTCCGCCTGGAAGAGAAGGATGGCATCGGCGTCCTTTGGCAGACCCATGGGCATCATCTCCTCTATCCTGTTGAGGATCCAGTTATCCATGAACTCGATCTTGGCCGGGATGACGCCGTTCTCGAGAACGCGGAAGACGGTCTCGCCCGCTATTGCGGCGTCATCATAGACAGCCATGACGGTCTTCGTTGCCTGGGGAAGGGGGTTGACCTTCAACTCCGCCTTTGTCACAACGCCGAGGGTGCCCTCTGAGCTGATGAAGATGTGCATGAGGTCGTACCCGACGACATTCTTGAGGGTCCTGCCGCCGAGACTGACGATGTCGCCGTTCGGGAGGACCACCTCTATGCCGAGGACATATTGCTTCGTGACGCCGTACTTGACGCACATCGGGCCGCCCGAGTTCTCTGCGATGATGCCGCCTATGGTCGCCCCAAAGAAGCTCTGGGGGTCCGGAGGAAAAAAGAGCCCCTCTTTCGCGAGCCTGTTGGTCAGGTCTAGAAGGACCACACCCGGCTCCACACTTACGGAGAGGTTCTCTTTGTCCACTTTGAGGATCCTGTTCATCCTGGTGGTGCAGAGCACGATGCCGCCTTGAATGGGAACTGAGCCCCCGCTCACATTCGTTCCGCCGCCCCTGGGCGTGACAGGTATGCGCTCTGTATTGGCGATCTTCATGATCTCCGAGATTTCCTGGGTGCTCGTCGGAAACAGGACGATGTCCGGCTCGTGGATCCAGTTCGTCGTCCCGTCATATGAATAGGCCCGCAAGGCTTCTTTGGACGTAAGGACGTTCTCCTTGCCTACCATGTTCTGAAACTCCACGATCAACCCTTCTCTGATCATCTTGAGGACCCCCATTGTGGCCTTATTTTAGTACCTTCCTGTGCTTCTTTTGTATACTATTCTTATCCCTAATTCGTCCACAAGTCAAGGGAGCAAAAGCCCCGGGAGACTCAAGGACGACAGGAGAATCTTTATCCGGTCCTTCCCGGGTCATGCGGCCTTGCCTCGCGCAAGGCCCGGTCATACTCCTCGGAATTCCAGCACGACCGAAAAAACGGGCATGTCTCACATTCCCCTATCATGCGCGCCCTTACAGCATACTCCTTGCCCGACTGGCCCCTGATTCCCTGTTCCGCCATATACGTGAGACACGGAGGCGTTCTCGATTTGCACCCGTGCCTGTTGTCACAGTTGATACAATACCCGCTTTCGAGTGTCACATCCCTTCCCCATGCGCGAACAACGCCCCTTTTCATGAAGCCTTTGAGAAAGGGGCCCTTAAAGAGGGGGCTGCCCCAGCCTTTCGGCCGAAAGCAGCCGCCGGATAGCTTAAGACAGGTGCCTCCGATAAGCTAAAACGACCCTCTCCCACAGGCCGCCAGCGCATCCGGAGGCCTCACTTTCCGTGAGACCGATGACAGAGCGGAAAGGAAAACTCGACCAAGAAGCGTGCGCCCACGTGCTTTACAATATACACATTTCCTGGTATACAGACAATAGCGTCCTCACGGAGGGTAGGCGGATGACCCAATGGCAGTGTGAGAATTGCAGGTATATGTTCGAGGCTGTTACGGTTCCGGACCGGTGTCCTTCCTGTAAGCAGGCTTGCACGTTCCTTGACGTCACCTGCTACACCCCTGATTGCGGGGGGCCGGGGAATGTGGACCCCCAACTGGCGAGGAAGAGGGAGAAACCCTAAAGGTTCGCGAAAGGCCATTCGCCCGTCGCTCTGCGCATCGCTTTGGCCTTCCCCTTCCATTTCTCTCGATCGTTCGCGAAGGAGCTGTGTCCTGACTTCGCAAAGGGGGAGACTTAACATATGGACGGGGCAGGCCGATAAACCAAGGATAGGAAAAACAAGCCCAGGATGTCACCAAGACCGCATAGGAGGTTCCCCGTGGAAAGACTCACCTCGATCAGCCCGGACGGCATCGCCTACCCTCTGCCCAGGGAGGAGGATTACGTCAAGGAGTTCAAGAGGATCGAAAAACTCGTGGCAGGGGCGAAAAAGAAGGGCCAGGAGATCGTCGTCGTGATGGGCGTCGGCTTCGTGGGCGCCGTGATGGCGGCTATAGTGGCCGACACAACGAATGCAAAAGGCGAGGCTTCCAAGTTCGTCATCGGTATGCAGAGACCGAGCACGCGGAGCTACTGGAAGATCCCTGTGCTCAACCAGGGCGTCTCCCCTGTCAAGGCCGAGGACCCGGAAGTAGATCCCATGATCAGACGGTGCGTGCTCGAGAAGAAGACGCTCGTTGCGACGTTCGTCTACGATGTGCTCCGGCTCGCCGACGCCGTCATCGTGGACGTCCAGCTGGACTATGCAAAGAACGAGCTGGGCAACGTCAGGAATGGTCAGGTCGACATGGTTGCCCTGGAAGAATCGTTTGACGTGATCGGCCGGCGCGTCAAGCCGGATTGCCTCATCCTCATAGAAACGACGGTAGCGCCCGGCACCACCGAGCAGGTCGCCCTTCCGGCCATAAGGAAGATATTCAGGCAGCGGTCCATAGCAACGGAGCCGCTTCTTGCGCACAGCTACGAGCGGGTCATGCCCGGCCGCGATTACGTGGCCTCGATCAGAGATTTCTGGCGCGTCTGCTCGGGCGTCAACGAAGAGGCAAAGAAAAGGGTGGTGAAGTTTCTCAACGAGGTGATCAACACAAGGAAGTTTCCGCTCACCGTGCTGGACAGGCCGATAGAATCGGAGACGGCGAAAGTCGTGGAGAACAGCTACCGGGCAACGATCCTCGCCTTTCTCGATGAGTGGAGCCTCTTTGCCGAGCGAAACGGGGTGGACATCGTCAAGGTAATCAAGGCAATAAAGATGCGGCCTACCCACAGCAACATCATCTTTCCCGGTCCTGGTATAGGAGGCTACTGCCTGCCGAAAGACGGCGGCTTGGGCATCTGGGCCAACCGCCACATACTGGGGTTCGAGGACGATACGTTCAGGATCACCCCTCTCGCCATAGACATCAATGACACCCGTGCCCTCCACGCCGCGCAGATAGTCAGGGATGCCCTCCGCAACATGAACGTGCCCATTGCGAGCGCAGAGGTGCTCCTTCTCGGCGCTTCCTATCGGGAAGACGTGGGCGACACGCGTTACAGCGGCTCCGAGATCCTCATCCGGAGGCTGACCGAGATGGGGGCAGAGATCAGGGTGCACGATCCTTACGTGGACCGGTGGTGGGAATTCGAGAACCAGGAGGACTACCCTTCTCAGGGTAAGGCCGTCTTCTTCAGGAACCAGAAGAAGCTGAAAGACCTGAAGGTGCTCAAGGACCTGGATGAGGCGATGAAGAATATAGATGCCCTCGTCCTGGCCGTACGTCATGAGCAGTATCTTCACCTTGATCCGGAGAAGATCGTCAGGTCTGCGGGCCATCCAATCGCCGTCATCGATTGCTTCGGCATTCTCGACGACCACGCCATAAGGAGATACTTCGAGCTTGGCTGCGAGGTGAAGGGGCTCGGCAGGGGTCACATCCAGAGGATTAAGGACCAGGTGAGGCGAGCAAGAGGCTGATTCCGAGGGCAAAGCTCTCTTCCCTAGGGAGGACAAGATGATTGATTCTCCGGAAACGGCCATGGCGGACCCCAAGGCTGCGGCAGTCCTCCTCACGGGCTGCGCGGGTTTCATCGGATGGGAGACCGCGCGTAAGTTCCTGGACCAGGGCGCACAGGTCGTCGGCATCGACAATCTCAACGACTATTACGACGTGAGGCTCAAGGAGCACAGGATCGAGGAGCTGAGGCGCCATGAGGCATTCGTCTTCCACCGGGCAGACATAGAGGACCTCAAGAGGCTCGAGGAGATCTTCAGGACCCATCGGATCAAGGCAGTCGTGAACCTTGCCGCAAGGGCGGGCGTGCGATACAGCATCGAAAACCCGTCCGTCTACCTGAGCACGAACGCTCAAGGTACCCTCAATCTCCTCGAGCTCATGAGAAAGTACGAAGTGAGAAAGATGGTCCTCGCGTCGACTTCTTCCCTCTATGCGGGCCAACAGATGCCTTTCTCCGAAGACCTGCCGGTGAACAAGCCCATTTCCCCCTATGCGGCGTCCAAGAAGGCAGCGGAAGTGATGATCTATTCGTACCACTACCTCTTCGGCATCGATGCCTCCATCGTCAGGTATTTCACCGTCTACGGCCCGGCAGGCCGCCCCGACATGAGCATTTTTCGCTTCATAAAGTGGATCGACGAAGGGCAGGAATTGATCCTTTACGGCGACGGCTCCCAGAGCCGCGATTTTACCTTTGTCTCCGACATTGCGGAAGGCACGATCAGGGCCATGCGTCCCCTCGGCTTCGAGATAATCAACCTAGGGAACAGCCAGCCCCACGACCTGACGGAGGTGATCTCGCTCATCGAGCGATTCTTGGGAAGAAAGGCGCTCATAAGAAAGATGCCCTTCCAGAAGACGGACATGATGGCCACGTGGGCGGACATAGGAAAAGCCCGGAAGCTCCTCGACTGGGAGCCGAAAGTATCATTGACGGAAGGGATCGAGAGGACCGTGGCGTGGTATGTGTCGAATAGGCACTGGGCACGGGACATCCGCATAGACATGAGTAAGTGACCCGCCAGAGGGCGCTTGCGCTGTCCGGCCGCGGGCCAGCCGCCAACGTCCCTTTCCGAGCGCCCCAATTTTGAAGCTTAAGGCCGCATTGCCGGCCCGTTACCTCCCCGTGGCAGACCGAGCCGATAGAATTGCATACCCTCCTCCTCTTCGTTGAAACTTCCAGCTCTCACGCACCCACTGCAGAAACCCCCGTTCCCCACACTCAGAGGATTCCCAAGTCATGCCTTAAGGCCGTGTCACCCGTTACCTCCTCGTGGCAGGCCTCGCTCTGAGAAAAGCAATCGCTCCTTATTCCGGCAAGAGTTCCCCCCATCCCCCACCGCTCGCCTTCGCTCGCTACGGGGGCTCTCTACCTTGCCGGAAACGTCGCGGGCTTTTCTAGGCTGTCCTCGGCAATGCACGGAGTCGGCAACGGGTAACACGCCCTCTATGTCACGAGATGTGGTGTGAAAGAAGATCAACGAATGTAATTCTGTAGCAGAGCTACCACGTTCAATCTGCTTCCCTGTCTTACCCGTCCGCGGAAGGCTGTTCCTTCCCGATTCGCATCGCTTGAAGGTGCTCGGGTACCCGTCACGAAAAGACGAGCGAGTTGGTACCTGTAGGCAAGCCTCCGCACCTTCTCTGGTGCGGAGGCTTCTCCCTAATCCACGTGAGTGATTCCGAGGCACGTACCTACAGTAGGGCGCTCTTGTTTGCGGAAGGATCACACAACAGAACGAAAGGGCGAAAACCCGCGGCCACCACCCTTACGGGGCCGCGGGTGGTTTCGCAATCGAGCGTGAGCGAGTCTTTCCGTCTAGACGGGTCAGCACCGGAAGCGCTGAAGCGAATCGGAAGGAATAGCCTTCGGAAGCGGACGGTGGTGCTAAAGCGTTTTGCAGAATTCAT
>CAYZAF010000373.1:0-5137 GCA_964476435.1 uncultured Syntrophaceae bacterium | reverse complement strand
AAGAGGTCTTGACCGCTGCTGCCGCCATAACGGAGGCAGCCAGCCGCGACGCCCGCTCGATCAGGACATCGATTGCTGCGTGCGCCAACTCGACGTCGTGTTCGTCCTCCATGGCGAGGGTGCTCCTGAAGGGGAGCGTCGTATCGAGGGGGCGACCCAGAAAGGTCGCGACGTCGGCTGTCTCAAGCCTGGAAGCGGCAAGAACCGCTCTCCGCTGACGGGGGCTAAAAAAACCGAGGTGAGCCAGATACTTGAGCATGTGCAGCGCGAGGGGTCCGAGATACGCGCCGGAAAACATCTTTTCGTACGTGTAGTATCCAGGATCGGCGGTGGTCCGGTCGAAGGTCGCGTCGACCTCTCCGCGCAGAGGACAGTCGAAACCCCCAGCCTCAAGCACAACTGCCTGCGGGGCAACGGGACCGCCGAGCTTAGGGATATTCGATTCGAGGTAGCAGGCGTTCATCCCCGTTCCGAGGATGAAAGCCGCATAAGACCCGTGAGGCCTCCACGAGGAGCGTGTCCCCGCCATAAGAGCCGCCACGCTGTCGTTGAGAACAGTCACCCTCCAGCCGGCGCCGAGACCCTTGCGTCGCATCGCCTCGATGAGCTCGGCACCGACGAGCCTGCCATCGATCCCGTGCGCCTTGATCTCTTTGCAGATTCTGATGAGCCGGCCGTCCCGGTCAGGCCGCATCGACATGGCATAGGAGAAGCAGAAACCGATGCGGTCGCTTCCGCCGGCTACCTCACTGAGGCAATCGGCGAGGGCATCGAAGAAACCAGTGTTGTCGACCTCAGCATCCACGCCGGGCATGGTACGCCTTACGAGGTGCTCCACGTGCGGCTCGCCGCTCGAGTCGAATCTGACGAGGGCCGAGCGGAGGTTCGTTCCTCCCGCGTCAAGAACAATGACCGGCTCACCTGCAGGGATGCTTTCCGCAGGGCTTATGTACGTCGGGATCATTTCAAGACTGCCGCCCTTGCCTTCGAGCCCCAGGGCCATGTCCCTGAGAATCATGCCTACGAGAAGAGCCACATCGTAGTCTTCGTAATGGACGCGCCCTTTGCGGAGCGCGTCCATCAGTTCCCTGATTCCCGGCTTCATCCGATCAATCCCGTTTGCCCACCCTCCGATAGCACTCTTCCATGATCTTCTCGGTCGCTGTGCAGCCGAACCTGGTCCCGCCCACCTCGCGGACGAGAAGGGCAGTGTCGAGCTCGCGAATGCCGCCCGCGGCTTTCACCTGAACCTTCGGGGAAACCGTTTTGCGCATGAGCCTCAGGTCGGTGAAGGTTGCTCCTCCGGCGGCGAATCCCGTCGAAGTTTTGACGAAATCGGCGCCTGCCCTCTCTGCAACAATACAGGCCTGCACCTTCAGATCGTCCGTGAGATAGTAGTTTTCGAGAATCACTTTGAGGATGCCGCCCCCCTCATGGGTCACCTTGGCGACGGCGGCTATTTCTCGCTCCACGTAGTCGAAGTCGCGGCTCAGAACTTTTCCGATGTTGAGCACCATGTCCAGCTCGACCGCCCCTTCCTTGAGGGCCTGTTCCGCCTCGAAAATCTTGGCCTCGGTCGTCGAATATCCGTGGGGGAATGCAATCACCGTCGAGACGATGACGTTCGACCCCGCGAGACACCTCTTGACGAGGGGAACCTGGGAAGGTCCGCAGCAGACGGTCGCAACGTCGTATTTCTTGGCTATTTCGCAGCCCTTGATGACATCCTCGTCGCTTAGGTTGGGCCTCAGCAGCGACAGGTCGATCATCTTGGCGATGTCCTTCGGCGTGTAGTCCATGGTGTCCCTCCTGGTAGAGATACTCGGTCCTACCGGACGCATTCCCGGGCCGAGACGGGTGCCCCGGCGCGCGACACCCCGCCGGGGTAAGCGTTCCGCATCAAAGTTTCACTTCCGTTGGCAGGTGAGAAATGAGCACCTTGTTCGCATTGAGGCGGAGCTGGTCGTCGATCGCGAGACCGGCGTTCGCGCCCTCTGTGACAGCGTTCCGAAGGTTCTTGATGTGGCCCGCATCCCCCACTTCCTGGCAGAGGATCCCGGACCCCAGCAGCTCTTCATACACCGAGTGATCGGCAACCATGTCACCGAGGACCACGTTGTCGACTTTCACAATGGTTCGGTTGAAATTGCTGTCGATAAGCACAACCTCGCCGTTTGCCCGGATCTCTCCCACCGAGGTCTTCGTCAACACTGTCACCGGCTGCTTGAAAGCCTTGAACTTCACCATTTCGCCCGTGCCGCCGGCAAACCGTTTCATCATGATATCCCAGGTTATGGGCTCCATCCATGCGGCAAAAGTGGGGCTCTCAGTGACGAGGATCACTTTCTTGCCATCAGCGCCGAGCTTCTCCACGGCGTCGGCAGCACCGAAATGATCGCCCCACACGAGGATCGTTTGTCCGCATTCAAGGGGCGCTTCCTTGCCCTTGGCCGGATAGTGCACGCAGCCTTTGACATCGCAACGGAGCACGTCCTGAAAGGTGCCGACGATGGGGAGATTGATTCCGACGATCTGGGGTCGTTTGACCTTGGCACCGACCGCGACGATGACAGCGTCGAATCCCTTGAGATCTTTCGCTTTCGGCTCGGCGTAATACCTGACCCCTACCTTCAGCTCCTTTACCTGGCGCCTGATCCAGTCCGCGTACCACCGCATCTTGTTGTCCTTTGCCCGGACAGTGCAGCAATAGAGAATGGAGCCGCCGAGCTCCCCGCCCTTCTCAAATATGGTGACCTTGTGACCCCGGAGCGTCGCGATGCGGGCGGTTTCGAGCCCTGCGGGACCGCCGCCGATTATTGCGACGTTCAGGGGTGAATCCGCAGGCTTCAAATGAATGAAGCGCTCATCGGAGACCGCCGGATTGACTGCGCAGCGCATCTCGCGCCTGATCATGAGCGATTCCTGCCAGCATCCGACAAGACAGGAGATGCACTTGCGGATCTCTTCCGTCTTGCCGGCGGCGGCCTTGTCAGCCCAGTACGGGTCAGCGATGAGCTGGCGGGAAAGGCCGACCATGTCCGCCTTGTTCTGGGCAAGGATGCGCTCGCAGTAGGAGGGGTCGCGCAACGAGTGGGTGGTGATGACGGGAATGTCCACGGCTTTCTTGATTGCCTCGGCGGCGTAGGTGTTCCAGCCCTGCTGGTAGTATACAGGGTCCATCGTAGGCCCAGGCACGTCGAAGATGCCGGCGCTCACGTCGATCCATGCGGCTCCGACGTCACGGAAGAGCTTCGCCGCCTCGACGCTTTCTGGGAGCTCGCGGCCGCCCTTGATATATTCCTCACCGCTGTAACGGATGCCGACCGGAAAGTCAGCCCCGCACTTCTTGTGGATCCGGTCGATGATCTCCAAGGGAAAGCGCATACGGTCGATGAAGGTACCGCCGAAGCGGTCGTTGCGTTTGTTGACGTAGGCGGTCATGAACTGGGCGATGAGGTAGCCGTGAGCACCGTGAAGCTCAACCCCATCGAAGCCGGCCTGCTGGATGCGCCACGCGGCTTCTCCGTATTTCTCGATCATGTCGTAGATCTCCTCGATCGTCATCTCCCGGATTGACTTGCCCTTTGCCACGTCGTCGGCGTAAACGACCTCGTGGCCTGCCGAGCCTGGGAGATTGGCGACGAGGTCCGAGGCGGAGAAGAGGCCTTTTCTGGGCCACGCAGACTGGCGCCCTGGGGCCTGAATCTGGACCGCGCACCTTGCTCCGTGCCGGTGCATCGCTTCGGCAAGGTTGGCCAAACCTGGGATCATCGGGTCCTCGTCTGCGGCGAGACAGGTGACGGTCGGACGGCCCGTCGACTTGTCGGGCGTGGTGGCGCCCACGATGATGAAGCCGCACCCGCCCTTCGCGACTTCCTCATGGAACGTGATCGTTCGCTGACTCACCGACCCGTCTGCATTCCCTGTGCTCGTATCCGTCGGGGCCATCGCAATCCGGTTCCGGGCAACGAAATTACCGATCTTGATGGGACTAAACAGGTGTGGAAACTCTTTGGAACTCATAGAGCGCCTCCTACAGTCTCAAGTATAGTGGCTTATCCAGTATACGGGGAGTCTACATTTTTCCCCTTCGGCCTGTCAATGAAAAAAAGGAGCCAAGATCGGGATTGACGTTGCGTTGAAATAGTAGTACTTTGTACCAAATAATGGTGGCCCAGCCACTGTGACTCTACGCGCTCCAGGTGACGCAATGCTCGTACGAGAGCCAGTGTATCAGCAACTAAACAATGCATTGAGGCAGATGCTCATCTCCGGCGGACACAAAGTGGGCGACAAGTTCCTCACGGAACGGGAGATTTGCCAGCGCTTTGCCGTGAGCAGGACGACCGCCAACAAGGCGATCTCCAATATGGTTTCCGAGGGGGTGCTCGAATTCAAGAAGGGAATAGGAACGTTCGTGAGAACCCTCCCCCTCGACTATGACCTGCGCTCCCTGGTGAGTTTCACGCGCAAGGCACGCGAAGCCGGGCGGGTCCCTGGGACCACACTGCTCGCGTTCGAAGAGAAGACGGCAGGCTCCGTCGAGGTCGAGGTAAAAGACAGGCTTAAAGTCGGTCCGTCCGACCGCATTTTCTTCTGCCGGCGCCTGCGGCTCGCGGACGGTATTCCGATGATTGTGGAGCGCCGCTACCTTGTGGCCAAGCTGTGCGAGGGGATCACGGAGGAGGACCTTCGTGGTTCCATTTACTCGTTCCTCACGGAAAAGAAGAGCGTCAAGATCACCGGCAGCGAGGAGCTCATCAGGGCCGTCAACATCAGCGCCAAGGACGCCGAGCTACTCCAATGTAAACCGGGTCAGGCAGGATTCCTTATGCTGAGCACCGGGTATACCGAGCACGAAATACCCGTGTGGTTCGCCGGAATCCTCTATCGGGGCGACTGCTATGAACTGACGAACAAGCTCGACGCGCAGCAGGCCTCCAACTACGCCGGAACAATCATCGCCGCGCCGGCAAAAAGCTAGAGTCACCCCTATTCAACCACTGATAACCTAAAGACTCCGTTGAGCCCTCCGAACGTCGTGCTTTGCCCTCCCAGAAGCTCGGCGTCAGCTGCCTACCCATATGGGTTATGGTATGAATTGGGACATATAGGCGCGGCTCTGGACCAGGGCGGC
>CAYZAF010000372.1:0-3620 GCA_964476435.1 uncultured Syntrophaceae bacterium | reverse complement strand
ATAGAGATGAACCCGAGGGTGTCGCGGAGCTCGGCCCTTGCCTCGAAGGCCACGGGCTTTCCCATCGCGAAGATCGCGGCGAAGCTTGCCGTTGGCTACACCCTTGACGAGATACCGAACGACATCACGAAGAAGACACCCGCCTCGTTCGAGCCGACCATCGACTACTGCGTCGTGAAGATACCGCGCTTTACCTTCGAGAAGTTCAAAGGTGCGGACGAGACCCTCACCGTTTCGATGAAATCCGTGGGTGAGGCTATGGCAATAGGGAGAACGTTCAAGGAAGCCTTGCAGAAGGGATTTCGTTCGCTGGAGGTCGGCGCCCATGGCATTATGGATGACCGGCACCCTGATGGGCCGCAAGACTTCGAGGCGATCAGACAGAAGCTCATCACCCCCAACAAAGACCGGGTCTTCTTCATAAGGCACGCCCTGAAAGCGGGCATGGACATCGATGAGATTCATGCCCTTTCCAAGATAGACAGGTGGTTTCTCAAGAATATCGAGGAGATCGTCCAGTTCGAAGGGGAGCTGGAGGCTTACAAGAGCGATCTCCCCATTTTTTCAAGGGAGAGGGAGATCCCTGAAGAGGTCATACGACGGGCGAAGCGTTATGGTTATGCGGATAAGCAGATAGGTTCCCTCCTCGGTCTTCGTGAGGGCGAAATACGACAATGGCGCACGGAACGCGGCATAGAGAGCGTATTCAAGCTCGTCGACACGTGCGCGGCCGAGTTTGAGGCGTACACCCCTTACTATTACTCGACCTATGAAGCAGAAAATGAGTCCCGCGATTCAGACCGGAAAAGGATCATGATCCTCGGAGGGGGACCAAACCGCATAGGCCAGGGCATAGAGTTCGATTATTGCTGCGTCCATGCGGCTTTTGCCTTGAAGGAGCTGGGGTTCGAGACCATCATGGTGAACAGCAACCCGGAAACGGTGAGCACCGACTACGATACGTCCGACAAGCTCTATTTCGAGCCTCTCACCCTCGAAAACGTGCTCGACATCGTTGGCAGGGAGAAGCCTGACGGGGTGATCGTCCAATTCGGCGGTCAGACGCCATTGAACCTGGCAGTGCCGTTGAAGAAAGCAGGGGTGCCTATCATCGGCACGACCCCCGAGAGCATAGATGTGGCAGAGGATAGGGAGAAGTTTAAGGCCCTGCTCAAGAAGCTCAATCTCACGCAGCCCGAGAACGGTATCGCCTTTTCCTTTGAAGAGGCGAAGAAGGTAGCGAACATCATAGGGTATCCAGTGGTGGTGCGCCCCTCATACGTGCTCGGCGGCAGGGCTATGGAGATAGTCTACGCGGAAGGCGACCTGGAGTCGTTCGTGGAGAAGGCATACGAGGCATCCCCCGACCTGCCGATCCTTATCGACAAGTTCCTCGAGGACGCGATCGAAATCGATGTGGATGCCGTGGCCGACGGTGAGCAGTGCGTGGTGGCGGGCATCATGGAGCATATCGAGGAAGCGGGCATCCATTCAGGCGACAGCGCGTGCGCTCTGCCACCTTACTCCCTGAACGACGATCTGATAGAGCGAGTAAAATCGAACACCTACGATCTCGCAAGGGAGCTGAAGGTCGTGGGGCTCATGAACATCCAGTACGCTATCAAGAATGACGTCGTCTACGTGCTGGAGGTAAACCCGCGGGCGAGCAGGACCGTCCCATTCGTGAGCAAGGCAACTGGCATTCAGTGGGCAAAGGTAGCTGCCAAGCTGATGACCGGGATGCGGCTCAAGGATCTGGGCATCCTTCGTGAAATCGAGGTGAAGCACTTTGCGGTGAAGGAATCTGTCTTTCCCTTCAACAAGTTCTTCGGCGTGGATACGATCCTCGGTCCCGAGATGAAATCAACTGGCGAGGTCATGGGCATCGATTTCAATTTCGGCGCTGCCTTCTGGAAATCCCAGCTAGGGGCAGGGCAGAATCTGCCCTTTGAAGGCAATGTGTTCCTGAGCGTGAAGAATAAGGACAAGAGGAACGCGGCGTTCGTAGCGAAGAAGCTGTCCGACCTCGGTTTCAAGGTATACGCGACGAAAGGCACAGGCAAGATCCTCGCGAACAGCGGCATAGAGACCACGTTCGTGAACAAGGTGTCCGAAGGGAGGCCCCACGTCGTGGATATGATCAAGAACGGCGAGATCCACCTGATCATCAACACGCCGAGCGGCAGAAAGCCGAAAGCGGACGAGGTGCTCATCAGGGCCGGCGCTGTTCAGTACAAGATCCCCTACACCACGACGATCTCAGGCGCCCAGGCCGTGGTAAACGCAATAGAGACCATGAAAAAGGGCGTCCTGGCGGTAAAGCCGCTCCAGGACTACTACGCGTCCTGATCAGGTTTTTCTCAAAGAACGGCAATACGAGCCATACATACGTGGGAGGATTGCCCGTGGCCAAGATTCAAGTGAGAAATCCCCTCGTCGAGATGGACGGCGACGAGATGGCCCGCATTATCTGGTCCATGATCAAAGAGCGGCTCATACGGCCTTTTCTCGACATAGACTTGAAGTACTTTGACCTGGGTCTGGTCCGGCGGGACGAGACGGACGACCGCGTCACCACGGAGGCAGCAAAGGCTGTAAAGGAGTACGGCGAAGGGGTAAAATGTGCCACTATCACGCCTGACGCGGAACGCGTCGTGGAATACGGGCTGAAAACTGCCTGGCCGTCACCCAATGGAACCATCAGGTCCATGCTTGACGGCACGCTCTTTAGGAAGCCCATCATGGCGAGAAACATCTCTCCCGCAGTCAGAAGCTGGAGAAAGCCCATCATCATAGGGCGGCATGCCTACGGGGACCTCTATAGGGGCGTGGAGATGAGCATAGGCTCACCGGGCAGAGTGGAGCTGGTCTATACGCCCCAGGGAGGCAATGAGAGGCGCCTCCTCGTTCACGAGTTTCAGACGCCTGGTGTGGTCATGGCCATCCACAATGTGGAGCGATCGATCCGCTCCTTCGCCCAGTCCTGCATCACCTGCGCGTTGGGCGAGAAAGTGGATCTCTGGTTCTCCATGAAGGACACCATCAGCAAGACGTACCACGCTTTCTTCAAAGCGGTCTTCGCCGATGAAGTGGAGGCCCGAAAAGACGATTTCGACAAGGCAGCCATAACCTACCGTTATCTCCTCATCGACGACGCAGCTGCGCAGATGGTGAAGCAGACGGGCAACATCCTTTGGGCCTTGAGCAACTACGACGGGGATGTCTTCTCGGACGTGATCGCCTCAGGGTTCGGCTCTCTGGGCATGATGACCTCTGTCCTCGTCTCGCCAGACGGAACGCACGAGTTCGAGGCTGCCCACGGCACGGTACGGCGCCACTACTACGAGCACCAGAAAGGACATAAGACGAGCACGAACTCGGTGGCATCCATCTTCGCCTGGACAGGCGCCATCAAAAGACGAGGGCACCTCGACGCTACCCCTTCGGTGGTGGACTTCGCCGAGAGGGTCGAGAAGGCTGTCCTCGAGTGCGTAGAGAAAGGCATCGTCACCAAAGATCTCGTGCCTCTCGTGGAGCCTCGGCCGGAAGGCTTTCAGACGACAGAGGGCTTTATCGACGCCGTGGCAGCGAGGCTTAGGGAAAGCGTCTAGAGCTGCCGC
>CAYZAF010000371.1:0-5714 GCA_964476435.1 uncultured Syntrophaceae bacterium | reverse complement strand
GGGGCTGCGCGTTCTCCTCGGACGGCTCAAATCCCCTTGAACGATCTCCGACATCTGGCTTATCAGGAATGAAACGTTGCGCCCCCCATGGGAAAAGGAATTCTCCCACTCGTTGACGCACGCCGCCACCACGTCATTGGGAGGGATGTTCCGGCGAAGCAGGTTCGCGAGGCCCGTGAGATGGTCCCTTCCGAGAGAAATCTCATCGGGGTCGCGGCTGGATCGGGCAGGGACGAAAGGGATGGACGCCCTCCAAAGGGCAAGGGCGATGAGCACGATGAGGGAGATGAAAAAAGGGGTCAGTCCGTGCCTCTCGATGAGCTTCGCCAGACCGGGGCTCTCTGCTATGCCGAGGTGAGTCTCATCAAAGATGATCCTGCGATGATCGCCGCACAGCCACGAGAGCAGATGGGGAAGACGTTCCTTCTTCATGGCCTCGTTGCTGAGGAAGAAGGCATCGGACGCAAGGACGATCTCTCCTTTTCCGAAGGGCCTCTCCAGGAGAACGGGACTCCCTTCCCTCTCGTAGATAGGGCGCCAGTCTTTATGGTGAGGCTCGAAGACCAGGGGAGAGCGCCAATCGACAAAGAGGGGAAGCCCCTGTCCGCCTCCGACAAGGTTGGCCCTGCCGTACAGCCGGGAAAGCAGCCGGGTCCCCACCTCCCAGCGGCCCCAAAGATCGACGTATTCCTCCTGCAGGGCATCTTCGTCCTTGCTGCCCTCTTTTCCCTTCCCGCTGCCTTCCTGTCTCTCCTTGAGAGCCATGGGCCGCCTGTCCTCTCCCTCGTGAGTCAAGGGGGCGAAGGCTATGACGATCCGTGCTCCCTTGCGGGCGGCCTCCTCCATCGTCCGGACCGTCGGCGCATCCATGCGACCGAAGGCCCTTTCGTCGAGGCCGATAAGGAAGAGGGTAGACCCCTCGATAGCCGATGCGCCGGCAAGGGGAACGGTGCTGCGAACGGCCGTCACGCCTTGCACCAGGCCCAGGCCCTCGAGGAAAGCCCGCGTCCCCCGAGGATCGGAGCGAAACGATGAATAGGGCGGATAGACATCGCCCTTCTCGAAGCGCATGATCAAGAGCTCTCCGATACCGTACGCAAACAGAAGCGCCGCAAGGAGAAAGGCGATCATGGGAAAGAGTCTATTTCTGTCCATATGTCCTGATGCTCTCCTGGTTCTGCGAGAAGCGCTCGATGATAGGGAGGGTTACCTCATACCTGCCGTACCAGACCCTCTCGAAGACCATTCTGTTTTCCTCAAATACGAACAATAAGCGGGGGTGAGCAAGGGAGTGGAGTTTCAGCTCGCGCTCGTACTCACGGTCCGACTTGTGAGGCGCGAGCACGATCAAGTCCTGGCGGGCCAGGAAAGCCAGGGTTGCGAGAAAGAGGGCCCGCAGGGCTAGCCTCAACTCCCCGGCTTGCGCCATCTCCCTCGCCATGTCGAGCCAGCCGTCCTCAGGCAGGGCCCCCGCATCCACGTCCGGCTGGGTGATGTCCGGAAGGGTTCTATAGGGAGCCTCTGCGGACAGAGTGCGTTTCTTACGCTGTCTGCCTGCCCTCCACCAGAGAATCGCGACTATCCCCACGAGGGCCACGAGGGGCCCTATAATGAGGGCCCGGGAGAAAAAGGTCCAATGACTCTCCCTGGCCTCCTCCTGCGGCTGCGGCAGCATGCGGCTCAAGGCATCCGATAGCCATTTCCAGAGCCTCAGGAGGCCCTTTTCCACGTAGTGCCAGGCGGCCTGCAGGGCTTTGATAACGGATGCGACCACGCTGCTCAAGACACCCTGGCTGCCGGGAGCGGACAACGGCTTTTCGCGCGGCATGCGCCATGTATACTGGGGATGATCCATGACGCGGCCGATGGCTTCATCGAGCTCCTGCGCAGGGACTGCGCGCACGTTGGCTGAGGGAGCCTGCACTGCCTCTTCCGGCAAGGCGTAGCCGCAGGAGGCGCATCCGAGGAAGATGGCGAGGAAGATGGCGAAAAGGGCAGCCGGTTTTCTCAAAGCCCGAATGGCGATTGAAAGGTCTTCGCCGGAAAGGAGGGCTTCCCCGTAAAAACAGCGGAGACAATACGACGCCTTAAGGAGAGGGTCGAGGCAAAGGTAGACAAGGCCGCAGATCAAGGCAAGGGAGGCATCATTCATGACGATGGCGCTTCCCATGGAGAAGACTGTCTCTATACCTAGCAGGGTCCGGAGCAGCCAGGGAATGAGAAGGAGGGAGAGGCCCACGTTGATTGCGACGACGATGCCGAGGGGGCACAAGGGGATCATGGCGAGGCCCAGGGCCAGAAAAAAGGGTAGGCCGGCGGCATCCAGGTTGGATGACAGCATGACTGGCAAGAGGACAAAAAGAAAGAGAGCCGCGAGGACCACGAGGAACGGGCTCGCGAGCCAGATGAAGAGGATATTCTGGCCGGGCCGGAGGGATGCCTGTGCCCATGCCTTCTTGATCACCCTGCCCATATCGGGCTCGTCCCCGCTTCCCATGAGCGTGGCGTTCTGGAAAAAGGCGAACGCCTGCGGGAAGGGGATCATGATGACGAGGGCAACGGGCAGGATGAGTATCCCCCACGGTTGGATGGCAGCCTGGATTGCTGTTGCCCGCAGTATCCTCCTTGCGCTCCAGACACCCGGGACCTCGCCCCTGATCCGCGCGAGAAGGCCCCGCACATAGACGGCCTGCCACGTCTTCATCCAGACGAAGAGCAGCGTCAGGCCGCAGGCACCTTGTGCGCAATGCTGCCAGGCATTGGCGCCTGTGCTCATGTCGATCCAGAAATAGAAAAGGCCCAGGACAAAGGGCAGGCTGCCGATGTAGTACGCCATAAGTCCGGAAGGGTGCGTCTTCAACAGACGGACCGCTTCTTCCATGGTATCGATCGCCGATGTGCGGACAAGACCTTTCCCAGACGTCATTTTCGGTACGGCTCCTCCTGGACCAGCCCCCGGTCATGGAAGGAGGACGGGATCGTGAGCAGCAGTCTGCCGAGAAGATAGAAGGCGGACCAGAGTATGACGAGCCCTAGGAGCACTTGCGTCGACCGGACAAAAATTGTCGAAGGCCGGCGGGCTTTCCGCCTGAGGCCCAATCTTTTCAGGCAGAAGGCGCAGATGAGCCTATCTTCATGCTCGCTCACGCACTCGCGACAGAAATAACGCCCGCACTCGGGGCAGCGGGCTGCCGCCTCCCTTGTGGCGTGGTTGAAGCACCTCTGACGGGAGATTGTCATGGCATCGACGTACCCCTTGGAGCCTCCCCCTCGATTGACCGGACGGCCCTCTCCCGACGCCATTTGAGGACAGACGCGAGACCAAGGGTGCCCAGGACAAAGGAGCAGATTGCCTCAAATCCATAAATGGCCGTGAGAAACGGGGAGCCGTGGGGCGAAAGGAGAAGGAGGGGCCGGTAAACATCCCAGTCGGTTGCCATCACCCTCGGCCGGAGCATGGCCCCCCGTACTGCCGCGTAAACCATGACCGCGTAACCCAGGATGAAGGAGACGCAGATAAAGGCGAGGCATGCCCAGGTCACAGAGCGCATCTTCCCAGAGACCGCACCTCCGCGCTGCTTTACGAGGGAGATGACGAGGAAGACGGAATATGCCACGCCCAGGAACGTACAGAGGACCATCAGGGAAGGCAGGTGACGCATGGCCAGATCGGCTGTGGTCAAGACAGCCATGGCAACGAGCAGGGAAAAGGCGACAAGGTGCGCACTCCCCCTGTACCCGGCACCCTGCGCGATCCCCTCTCTTGAAGGCGTAGCTTTGAATGGGCTTGACCGTGATCGGGAGACGTCGACGGGAGCCGCCTCAACCTCTTCGGCAATCACTCTCCCCTGGGCATACTCGATGGCGGATTCGAGGAGGGGGATCACCTCGGCTGCGACGCGCAGGCGGTTGAGAGACGGGAGGAGGTCCTCCTGGACTGCGGTCGCGACGTGGCAAACGCACGTGGGACCCCGCAGGCCGTGGATGAGAAGCAGGATGAAGCACAGGGCTGAAAGGGCCCACCAGAAATTGGCAAGCCCGTGGCTGCGCACCGAGGCAAGGGACAAACCAGCGGCGCACGCGCAAGCGCAAGCGAGGAGCGCCATCCCTATTTCCCAGCGCCTCGTTCTTCTCAATATGAAGGCCTGAATGTCGTTGAAGTAGAACCGCTTGTAATCCTCCGAGAAGCCGTGGCTGTCTACCGCCAGGATATGGTCCTCCCCAAGGTAGAGACGGCATCGGGACCCTACATGCGAGAAAAGGCCCGTTTTCTGAGGGCCCCTGCCCGGCAGGCGCCTGTAGCCCGTATTTCTGCTTCCTCCCATGATCAATGCCTCAGGGAGACGAGATAGGTTATGCCCGCTGCCCATCCCAGGATCTGGAGGGTCGAGAGGATGATCGCCGCCACGAAGCGGCCCTTGCCCCGCCTCACGATGCTCGGAGGCGCGTTCCAGCGGCGAATCGCGAGAAAGAGGGCGACAGGGGCGGTGACGATTGTCAGCCAAAAGATTAGCAGGGGAAAGAGGGCGAGCTGAAGGGCAGCAGAATCGTAAAGGGTCCTGTGGCGCTCCAGATTGGTTATCCTGCCCTTATTTCTCCCGGTTTCCAGGCACGTCGGGCAGAGATGCTTTCCGCCCAGCTCCAGGTCGCACAGGGAACAGAGGAAGCGGCCGCAATAGTCGCACGCGATCTCCGCTTTCTTACCGGAGTGGTAAAAGCAGCTTGCCTCGTCGCCCTTTACGGCTTCTCCGGACTTGCCCGGGGCAATGCCCCTTATGAGGGCGGGAAAGACGTGGACCCTCAGGCGCGCCTTGCACGACGGGCATTGAAAGAAATCCTCCTTGATGAGATATGCGCTCGGGAGCCGCCCCCGGCACGCAGTGCAGGCTATGGGTTCCATGCCCTTTAGACTCTGACGACCCTCGTGTCGCAGATACGGTCGTGCAAGGCCCGCTTCTGGTCGTCGAAGGCAGCCATGAGGTACCCTATCGAGAGCGTCAGGCTGCTCAGGCCGGTCGCCCAATACCTGCCGAACGCCCTGCTGTAGTCGACTTTCCCGCCATCAGCCCTCACCACCTTGAGCCCGCAGGCCATCTTGCCGAGGGTGGCGCCAAAGTGACCGATGAAATAGGTGATGTAGGCGATGCCGAGGATCATGATAACGAGCTGGATCGAACCCTTGACGAGCAGTCCGGCGATGCCCGGAAAGACGAGCACCAGGCCGAGGACAAAACTCAGGATCGCTCCGCCGACAGCCAAGATGATGCCGTCTACGAACTGGGCCATGAACCTGATCCAGAATCCCCCGTACCGCATCTCCCCGGTGAGGTTCAAGCCCTCCCTAAGCCTCTGAAAGAATACGGTTTTGCATTGCGCGCAGACCCGGTAATCCCCGGCCTTGATGACCGCATCGTCCTCGAACTCCTTCCTGCATACGCTGCATTGGACCATAGCTAAGTCCCTCCCCTTTCCCCAGAGTTTCGCCATACCCGTGCCCCTTATCCGGCGTCCGGGCATAACACTATGTTATCGGCTGATCAAGGCCACCGGTTAACAGGGGAGGTGCGTTCCGCTTGCAATATTTCATCCATTCCCTCTGGATGCACTTAGCAGCTCACCCGGATTCTACCCGATGGATCAATGACCTATTGAAGGGAATAGAGGCCTTAGCCGCGGGATGGGGGACGGGCTCCCCGCAAGCCTCTCGCGATGCC
>CAYZAF010000370.1:0-6778 GCA_964476435.1 uncultured Syntrophaceae bacterium | reverse complement strand
AACGGCGTGACCTTCGAGTTCGACAACTTCTACAGGGAAGTCTCCGACCTCTCAATGGTGCTCGCCGAGACTGCCCGCAGCTTTCACGATCTGGACGAGTTCATCTATAACCTTGCGCGCTCGTACTATATGTTCATGGGCATTCATCCCTTTTGGGATGGAAACGGAAGGGTGGGCCGGTGTTTTCTCAATCTCCTCCTGATGAAAAAGGGCCTTCCCTCCGTAGTGCTGGACGACGAGGAGGAGGTTCTCTCCCTTCCCCGCTACGGCGGCTCCATGGAGGATATGCACAACTACCTGCGGGAGAGGCTTCGGGAGGCAACCCATCACTATTTCTACGAGAGATGGAAGCTCGAAGCCTTCGGCCTCTTCGGGAGGCATATGGGCAACGCTGCCTTTGATTCCGGGGTTCTGTTCAGACAGGTGGATGAGCGCCCTTGGCGCATAGAGGTGCAGTTCGAGGCGTTCGTCGCCGACGATGACCTCGTGGGCCACGTGCTGAGGGACCAATCGAAGATCGCTTTTCCCGAGAGTCGTCTCCTTTATGATATGCGTATCTACTGCGGATTCTGCGACGCTCCTTCCATGGAATGGCGATACCGGTTCAGCCTCAAGAACAACTTCTACATCAAAGAGCTTTCGCCCGCGAGAGACAACCTGAGGGTCTTTGACGTGGACTTTGTCGTGGAGATCCCGTGGCAGGTACAGGCCGGGGAGTACTTCGCCTTCTCCGTTGCCTGCGACGAAAGCCCCCTCGTCTTCAACAACAAGGGCCTCAACTACACGTACAGGCTTGAGCTCTGAGGGCAGATATGGGAGGGGCTTTCGCCGAAGAGTTTGCCGAACCGTCCTACAAATGGATAGGTGAGCGGCGTTTCGTCGAGAACCTCCAGGGATGGCGGATATCCATATTCCCCGGGGGCATCGGCTTCTCCTTCTACAACTACGCGGATGAGAAGGCATTGAGGGTCAAGCTCTGCGTCGAGCGTGAGGACGGGGTGAGGGAGTTCTACCTTTCGGACGCGTACTACTGCGGGGAGTGGGGAGGGCCGTGGCAGAAGTGGCAGACCCATCGGTTGCCCCTCCTGCCTTACGAAGGCCTGCATGGGCGGGTGAGGCACATCACCTTTTCCTACAGTATCTGGCGGGAAGGATGGGTCATACCGTCGCGCCATCGATACCGTTTTGCCACCCTGGACGATTTCCACCGGGGCTCTGTGAGCCCCGACGATTTCCACGACCCGGCCCTCAAGGCGGATAATGACGAGGCCCCCTCCTTCCGTGACGAGGCCCTTTTCCAGGAGGCCTACGAAAAAGTGAACCGCATGGAGAACCGCCACTACATGACCCCCGCCTTCACGAGGGGAGACATTGCGAGGCCGGAGCACCCGGTCCATGCGATCCACATGGCCGTCGAGCGGGTGATAGAGCGGAAAAGGGAGGATCCATACGGGAGCCATCACATCAAGTGCGCTGTCTTTGACTTTGACAATGGGGACGTCGCAGACCACCTGGTCCGCGCCAAGAACTGCGGCGTCGAGGTCGAGTGCATCGGCGACTGGGCCCAGGTAAGCTCCCTCAATGCCTCGGAGAACATAGCCCGGCTGCGGCGGGCAGGCATCCCCGTTTACGGATTCGTGCGCAACGACCCTTCGGCAAAACATCGGGACTTGGCGAGCATGCACACGAAATTCATGATTTTCGATGGGGACGTCGTGCTCTCTGCCTCATACAACCTGCATTTCCACCTCTGGGGGGGCAACTGGGAAAACAGCATGACCTACCATTCCAGGGAGGCATCTCTTCTCTACGGGTACGTGTACGGGGCCATCAGACACGGGTACAAGGTGCAGCTGCAGGTCTCACCATCGAACACCCACAATCTCTACTACAGCTTCGGCGTCTATCGATCGGCGGGCGCTCTTGTCAGGCCGCAGGATGCCATCATCACGGAGATCGGGGAAGCAAAGGAATCGATCCTTGTGTGTATGTTCGATCTCGCCCGGCTCAAAGGGGTCTGTCTCAGCACAGAAAGAGAGCTGGACGTGATCGAAGCGCTCATTCAGGCCAGGGACCGGGGGGTGCGCGTCAGGATCCTACTGAACGGCATGACAGCCCACTCGGGGCCTGCGCCCGAGGCGTGGGACAAGGCATTCATACGGCCCCTCAAGGAGCCGATGGAGCGCCTTTCCGATGCCTGGATGGAGGTCTTCTACGTGTACTATTGGGAGAGCATCTATTCCCCCCTCCATCACAAGTTCGCGGTAATCGACGGGAAGACTGTGATCACGGGGTCTTACAACTGGTACGAAGCGAGCCTCTCTTCTGACGAGGTCCTTTTGGTCGTGCGGGATGAAAGGATCGCGGGGGCTTTCCTCGGCGAGGCGGAGCTGATGCTGAGCCGCTTCAGAATAGAGCGCCGCTAGAGGAAAGGCATTCGATTTTGGGGCTTGGCGTCGCTTCGCACGTCGCCCGCTGCCCACCCGCAGACGCCTCACTGACCCTTCGCCAATGGACCGCCCAGATCCCTGCGCAAGGAGCAAACGTTCGGAATGCTCGCCGGAATTATCTTGACAGAGTGGCCAAAGAAGGAGACAATGAGAAATGGGGTGTAGCTCCCTAATATGCCGAAATAGTGGAGGATTTCGCTTTCTTGAGTTATCTGTTCGGCAGATCGCCCACGCCTTCTGTCGCGCGCGCTGGAAGTCATCGGGCCCCGGTCTTACTCCCGTCCGGGGAGAAGCCGAGTCTGAAAAGCTAGGTGAGCCTCCTATGACCTTGGGGTCTCTATGGGGAAGATGCTTATGTTGAAAGAGGAGGGTTGTCTTTTTCAGCAGCGTTGCGGCGCAGAGGCGGTGACCGTCAACCGGGGAGCAACGATCTATATGCCAGAGCAGCGGGCCTCTTTCGTCTACCACCTTCATTCGGGGGTGGTCGGGCTCTTCGACACCTCGCCTGCCGGCCTGGAGAGAATGCCCGTTCTCGTGGTTCCCCCACACTTTATCGGTTTTGCCTCCTTTGTGGGGATGGAAGGGGGTCAACGGCACGACCACATCACAGAGGCAAGGGCGATCACCTCGGCCGTTTACTGCAAGAGCAAACGGGAAGCGGTTTGGGCCCTCATGGACGACAGGAAGGCGCGGGCGGAGATATTCGATATGGTCTACGGCCTCATGCTTTCCGTGGGCACCCTCACCGCTGCGCCCTTCAAGCATGGTACCGTGGGGAAGGTCCTCACCCTCCTCCAGAATCTTGCAGAGCGCGTCGGGGAGGCGGGTCCGAACGGCCAGACCATAATCAGAGGTGTGAGCCACGATGAATTGGCGACCATGGTAGGCTCAACGCGTCCTACCGTCACCAGGATTTTAGGGTGTCTCGAGGCGCGCGGGCTGCTTACCACATCATGGCGAAGCATCACCGTTCCTGACCCCACTGCTCTCCACACGCTCTCGAAGATGATCTGACCCGATTGATCCGAGAACTCATTCGGCTGCTTTAAGACGCATCAGATCAGTCCCTTTCCCGAACGCAGTGCTGCCGGGATAAAATGCGGAATGGAAGCGGCTGCGAACCCTCGAAGTTGAAGGCGCTCCTTTCGCGGGCCTTTTTCTGAATCCACATCCGTGACGGAAGACCCCTTCAGAATGTGTCGCATGATACAAATAAACGGTATCAATCTAAACTGACGACGTAGAGAAAGAAGAGCGATCATAGCTTGCAACAGGCAAGATCAAAAGAGGCTTAGAGATGGGTCGAAGGGTAGAAACTTCTCTTCCCCGAGGGACCCTTCGAAAGGCAGGTCTCCTCTCGAAGGGCTTGGTTGCCGTTGTGGCCGTGCCAGGACAGACATCGTAACGAGCTATCCTGGACACAAAATGAAAGGAGCGAAACATGAATACGGAAAGACACGGTTCGGGATACGAGTACACGGTAGTCGCGCTCAACTGGTTCATTTTCGGGTTCGTTGCTCTTGACCGGCTCCTGATCGCAAACCTCTTCCCCTGGGTCCTCCCCGCTCTCAAGATGACCTACACCCAGGCTGGGCTCGTCATGTCGATAGTCGGGGTCACCTGGGCCGTGGCAGCAATAGTCTTCGGCGGTGTATCTGACAAGATAGGCCGACGGATCATCATCATACCCGCGACTTTTGTCTTTTCCCTTTTGTCCTGGATGAGCGGGCTTGTGACGAGCTTCGCGTCGCTCCTGACGATCCGTGGATGCATGGGCGTGGCTGAGGGGGCGTATTTCCCTGCGGCTATCGCCACGGTGGCCGAGGAATCGACTCCCACGAGGCGCGCCACCAACATCGGCGCCTTCGAATCGGCTTTCGCCATCATAGGCATGCTCATCTGCCCCATCTACGCCACGAGCGTTGCCTCGGCTTACGGCTGGCGCGTGGCGCTCTATCTGACGATCATCCCCGGCATCGTCCTTGCCCTCCTGTTCTGGCGCTTGGTGCACGAGCCCGAGTCCACTGCGGCGAGGCGACGGGCAAAGAAGGAGGGTGGGTTGAAAGCCGTCAAAACTGAAGCCGGCGAATCCGTGGGCTGGATCCACGTCTTCGCCTATCGCAACGTGTCCATAGGCGCGCTGGTGGCCATCTTCGTCATGGGCTGGTCGTTCCTCTTCCTCACCTTCGGCATGACGTTCTTCACCCAGGCTCGTCACATCGCGCCGCAGTCAGCCGGTCCCATGATGGCTATGCACGGCCTAGGTGCTGCCATCGGCTACTTCCTGCTCCCCTGGTTCGCCGATCAGTATGGTCGAAAAACAGCAATGATCCTGGCCGGCCTGTTGACGGCGATCGCGACCTTCGGACTCGCTTTCTGGGCATTCAGCGCGGGGGCCTTGACGCTCTGCGTGTTCCTCATGGGCCTTTTCGGACTCGGCATGTTCCCTGTTATCAACGGCGCGGTTCCTTTTGAAGCAGTGCCGTTCAGCCTGTCGGCATCGGCTGTGGGCATCATTATCTTCATCGGCGAGGTGATCGGAGCTGCGGTCGTGCCCGCAGTGGGAGGGATGCTCGGTGACGCCTATGGTCTGCACATCACCATGGCTGCCAGCGGGATCAGCGCGGTCCTCGTAGCCGTCTCCTCGCTGGCGCTGCGGGAGACTGCGCCGAAGGTCCTGGCGCGCCGAGCGGCTGCGGTGGGTGCGTAGGCGTTGCAGCGTCAATAGCCGTTCTTGATACCTATTGATTCGCTGTCCGGCTCTTGACCGGAAGCTTCAGGAGGACCCTGATGAGCGAGCTCTTTCCGGCGAAAACCATTGCCTTAGAAGTACTTGGCTGCACTGACCCGTCCAGGGAAGGGGAGTTCAACCGGTGGTACGACAAAGTCCATTTGCGCGACCTCAGGGATACTCCGGGGATCGTGGACGTCTATCGCTATCGCGACGTCCTGCCGGACCTAGGAGATCTAGGGGCGCGGTGGAGAGCGCCGGAAGGCAGGCCGGTGCGGTATCTCACCATTTACCGAATCAACGCGCCGGACCCGTGGCTCGTGATGCAGAGGATTAAGGACGAAGACGGGGAAAGGGCTCAGAAGGGGAGGATGATCGACTGCCTGGAGACCTACGAGACCTCAGTGTGGGACTTCGTTGCCTATCGCAGTACCCTGCTGCCGCCCGTGAGGCCTCCGACGAGATTGCCCGACGGCATGCCCGAGGTGATCCTGCTCGTCTTTGCCGGCATGGATCCCGCGAAGAAATTCGAGCATGATGACTGGTGGCTCTACACCCACGCCCATGACCTCTTGGAGACGCCGGGCATGGTCCAGTGCCACCGGTACCTTTCCCTCGATCCCCAGCCGGCCGAGCAATCGCCAAACCTCCTCAACGTCTACGAATTCGACATGGATGACCCTGGGGCGGCATTCAGGCGTATACTCGAGGACGACAAGAATATCCGTCGCGTGGAGGGGCGGTTCAGCAGTTTCAGCAGGCCTGCGAAGGCTTATGGCAGCGGGCTGTACCGCCATTGGGATGTCATGTGAAACTAGCAGCGAAACGCGGCCCCTTGTGACGAGAAGGAAATCAATACACCACCTAGAGATAAGGAGGAACAGATGGCAAAAGAGTATGATTGGGCTTCATTTCCCAAGGTGGGCATGTACGACTACACCCCGGAGGAGGTGGCGTACTGGCCAATGCAGGCAGTCCATCCCAAGTGGCGCATCTCCGAGAAAGTATCCATTCAGTGCGCCTTGTCCGGCGGAGGGGCGCGTATTACCCCTGCTCAAAACCCTACGCACCCGGGGGCCAACCTGGACAATATCTCCGATGCGGCGAAGGAGGTGCTCGAGCTCAAGAAAGGTCCCACGGTCACCCACTTCGATCACGACCTCTATTCCCTGCGCACAAGGGACGGAAAAGAGATGCTCCCAGGCGATTCCTACACGTATGTGGTGAAGCCCCTTGTCGAGAAGTACGGCTGGGACAAGTTGTGCACCCACATAAACTGCCTGCGGGGAGACCTCCGCCAGCAGATGCTGCCCGTGGTGACCGGTCTCTGCGAGCTCACCTATACGCATCCCAGGGCATCTGAAGCGTGGCTCAAGACGACTATCCCGATCCTTCAGGATAACAACGTAAGAGCGGAGATAACCATCCACGTGAACAGCGAGATAGAGATGGCGGAGCGTATCCTCATCAGGACGGGCCTCATGCCCAACCCGAATCTCTGGATACTTCTCTTCGGCCTGCCCTGCAAGGGCCCCAGGTGGCACTTCGAGTACATTCCGAATGCCAAGGCCATGTGCCAGGTTCTCGTCAACGCAGT
>CAYZAF010000369.1:0-5998 GCA_964476435.1 uncultured Syntrophaceae bacterium | reverse complement strand
GACCATCACCGGCGGTTCCGAACTTACTACCTCTGTCTCGAACGTATCTCTGTCAAGTTCCTGCATAGGCACCTCTTTCTCCATCCCCACCATTTCTTTCAGGGTAAAATCTACCCCTGGAGGCGTGCTCCACGCCCATGCTATATTACTCGCGCGACACCTGTCAAGCGGAAGGCCAGCTTTTTTGTCCAAAACACACGACTCTACCAGGAAAAGGCGAGGCCGACAAATCTGCGCTGATGTTTTGAGAAAGACGTCTTATTCCAATTCTAAATCATGACGATATCGAGGCGCCGAGGAAGGAGCGACGAAGGTGTACAGTTGCAGTACATCGAGGAGCAGATGACGAAGGCAACAAAGATAGCGCCGAGTGAGAATTGGAATTATACTTTAGGAATGGGTTCCATGGGAAGATGCCTAGATCGATAAGAATCGTCGTCGAGGATGTGGTGCTGGAGGCTCAGCTCCTCGATACCCCGTGCGCTCAAGGGGTAGCCGGCCTGCTTCCCATAGAGGCCGCGCCCAATGTGTGGGGCGATGAGTTCTACTTCGAGATCGGCCTAGAGCACTCACTCGACCAGACAGCCACTTCTGACGTTCAAATCGGAGATATAGGGTATTGGCCGCCGGGCAGGGCCCTCGCCCTTTTCTTCGGCCCCACGCCAATGAGCACCGGATCGAAGCCCGTGCCGGCAAGCGAGGTGAACCTTGTGGGCCGCATCATTGGCGACGCAGGCCTTTTGAAAGGGGTGAAGGGGGCGTCACGAATAAGGATAGAGGCTGACTAGAGAGGGGAAAAGGCAAAAGAAAGGACTCTAAAGAGTCATGAAGCGGCTCTCTGCCGTGCTTTTGGTGCTGACAATGCTCGTTGGTCCCAAATCTGCCGGGTCCCTCTGGGCTGAAGGCGACAAAGCCCTGCAGGCAGGGGTCGATGCGTACGTTTTTGCCTATCCCCTCGTGCTCATGGATGTCACCAGGCAGTATACGCTGGAGGCGGCCGGAGCGCGGGAGAATGAGTTCTTTCAAGGGAGTCTCTTTGCCGATACAGGCTCTGAGCTTCAGGACGACAACCTCCTCATCTGGGCTGCCTGGCTTGACCTCTCCAAAGAGCCCGTGATCGTCCACATGCCGGACTTCGGGAGTCGTTACCATCTTGCCCAGATCATTGACGGCTGGACGAATAAGCTCGCTACTTTAAGGCCGGGCAGCCCGGGCAAAGGCCGCGATTTTGGCGTAGTGGGCCCCCGCTGGAAAGGTGAGCTTCCCCCAGGCGTGACCAGGGTCGCCTCTTCCACTGACATGGCGCTGATCCTGGTTCGTATCCGCTCCAGCGGGGCAATCGATGATATCGCCGCAGTTTTAGCGCTGCAGGGGCAGACGAGCCTCTTGCCCCTCAGTCTATACGGAATACCCGGAAGCGCCCCCTTTGCTCCTGCGGGCCCGGGTACGATCCCTGCAAAGCCGCCTTCGGAACAGGTAGCGGCCATGGACGCAAGGGCCTTCTTCGCCTACTTCGCCCGTCTTCTCGCATCCGACCCTCCGGACGCAGCCGATGCGGATATGATGGAAAAGCTCTCCTCCATGGGGATCGTTCCGGGCCCTGACTTCGATTTTGACAAGCTCGATTCTGTGGTCCGGGATGGGATCTCCCGATCGGTCCTCCCCGCACAGACCAAGGTCGAGTCGCCCTGCCTGCCCCGGGCTGCCAGCGACGCGAGACTCGACCCTGACGTTCGTGCCTACTATCAGTCCAGGGCGCACAAGGCCCTTGTCGAGCTTGCGATGAACGCCCCTTCCGACCTTGCAGGTGCCGTTGAAAAAGGGCAGGAGCCGGAAGAGACCGTGTCCGTCGAGAGTGACATCCTCTTCAAGCCAGAGGGCGGGAAGGGCGGGGAGACGGGATTCGACATCAGGGAAGATATAGAGCGGGCACAGGAGTTCCTGAGGGACAAAATTGCCGGCTATACGCAGGTGATAGAGGCCAAGAGCGTCTCCTTCCCTGACAGGAAAGGGAGAAGTAAAGAAAAGATCGTGGAGAGGAGAATCATCAGACCGAATTTCCTCCTCGCAGTGGAAGATCTGAAGGAAAGAAAGATCAGGCAGGTGCTCATTACGGGCGGAAAAAGCGTTACCGAGGGTTTCCGGGTGACGAGAAGAATTGATAACGGTGTCGCTTCGAGGTTCGAGGTAACCTACCCGGCCAACATGGCAATACTGGCCCTGCGGACAGTGGTTCGTTCAGGTGACGGAGGCCTCAAGGAAGCGGTCTATACCCCTTACAGCCCGGAAATAGACACGTGGCAGGTACGCAAGGCGGGCCTCGACTACCTGACGGAGCGGATCAAAGTGGCGCAAAGCGAGCTCGCGGCAAAGAAAATCTGGTTGGCGCGATTCCACGGCACAGGCGATACCACGCCCATCGAGGTTTCCCTGGTGCTTTCCATCATCGAGCACATAGATCCGGGAAGGTTCGAGCAGAGCAGAAGCAATGAAATGGCCCTGGTCCACGAGGTGCTCACGGTTATCGGCGCAAACACGACCAGTGCCTACAGCTACAGCAGATCGCCTGCCGGAGCCAGGGGCCTTTTCCAGCTCCTGCCGGAAACTTACAGGAGGCTCCAGGAAAAATACCGGAGCGCGGGACTCAAGAAGGACTTTGATTCGGGCAGTAATGATCACACCAACGCTGCCAAGGCTTCCCTGCTGCTGCTCGATTCGGACCTGGCAAATCTGCCGAAGAAATTGTCGTCCGCCGCGAGAAAGGACGGCCGGCTCACGGGCATGTACCTGGCTGCCGCGTACAACTGCGGCTCGGGAAGGGTTGAAAAATCAGCCCGGGAATGCAAGAATCATTGGACGTGCCGTCTGCCGGAGGAGACGAGGGTTTACCTGAAGAAATTCGAAGCTGTCTGGAACCTGAGGCATATCCTTGATAAATAGATTGGAACGACCGGGGAGGGATAGCGATGAATGGCGCGTCTAGCGCGGAAGAGAACAGGCTACTCGATAACGTAATTGCGCGAAGGAGATCCATAAGGGTTTTCAAGTCCGAAGCGCCGCCCGAGGCATGGATCGAGCAGGTCATTCATGCGGGATTGCAGGCGCCTTACGCAGGGCTGGCAGCAAAAGCAGGGGTCCCTTACCGCCTCTTCAGAATCATCAGACAGGGGCCGACCATGGTCGCTGCCCAGGAGTTGATCAAAGGGCAGGCAAGGGAGGAACTGGAAGAGCTCAAGGCGGAAATGGCAAGAAACGCCTACGTGCGGGAGAACGGCAAGGCGTTTCAGAAGGCCGTAGAAGCCCTCGCGGAACACGGCATCCCAAGCCTCAGAGATGCGCCCTATTTTATCGTCGTCGCAGAGCGCAGGGGCATTCCGTCCGTCGAATTCGAATCTCTGGCGCACTGCCTCGAGAACATGTGGCTCAAGGCCACGGCCCTGGGATTGGGCTTCCAGGTCCTCTCCTCCACGAAGACGCTCTCCCAGAACCCCCGGTTCTTCGAGCTTCTCCACCTTGAACTGGGCGAGTTCCTGCTCAACGGTTGCGCCCTAGGATACCCGGGGCAGGCGCCGGCGGAGAAGCATCTCTTCCCGGTAAGCCAAGTCCTCGAGTGGCTCCCGACGCTGTAAGCTCGTTGGCATCGAGGAGGTCCGGCGAAAGAGAGGCGTATCAACGGAACTTGAGATCCCGGAAAGGCGCTCAGATATCTGTACTGCTGAGGAGTTTGTTTGCGCCATACAGTAAATTCGGTAGGGAGGTAGAGCAAATGCCCCTGGACTTGACCCAAGTAGGACCCCCGCCCTCGATACACAAACCTGACCGGATATGGACGTACAAGACCGTGGGGGATATGGAATTGAAGGCCCATGGTTTCTCCCCGAGGGACGTGCGGCAGACACACGGGAGGGCGGCCTTTCTCTTTTTTCATCCAGGCGGATGGAGTACGGGAGAGGCGGCGTGGGGCTACGACTTATGCCATCGCTATGCTGTCTCCGGCATGGAGGCGATCTCTTTCCAATACCGGAAGTCTTCCGCCGGGGGATACACGCCGGTCGATGCTCTCTTAGACGCAAAATCCGCCATTCGATGGACGAGGAAGTATGCGGCTATGCTGGGGATCGACCCGAGTCTGGTGGTAGGGAGCGGTATTTCCGCAGGGGCCCATCTGGCCCTCTGCGCTGCCATGCTCCTGGGCGGTGATGATCCCGGAGATGACCAGGCATTCAGCCCCGTTCCCAATGCCCTTGCCCTCCAGTGCGCCCCGGTAGACTCGGCGTCTGACCCGCAGTTCGTCGAGCTCCTGCAGGGCAGGTATTCACCAAGGGATTACTCGCCCGCCTCGCACGTAAGATCGGGACTGCCCCCCATGTGCCTTGTCCATGGCACGGCTGACGAGATCGTTCCCTACGACTCGGTGAAGGAGTTTGTTGGGGCCATGGAGGCAGCCGGAAACCTCTGCGAGCTGTATACCTTCGAGGGGACGGATCATTTTTTCACGAAGAAATCCGATCAGGTGGAAGCACTCAAAATGATCGACGGCTTTCTTCGCGGTCTGCGGTATATCGAAAAAGAAGCCCCCCATCTCAAGTCCCGTTGACCGGGAGCGTTCCCCAAGCCCCTTACCTTAAGGCGGGAAGCTTCGCGCACGTTTAGCGAAGCGTTCGATTCCCGGAACCAGCCTCATGCTGGGCAAAAGGGAGACCCCAAGAAAGGCCTCTCTTCAGCCCGATTGATTGCTTCCCGCCCAAAAGTAAGGGGCGCGGGACCCTTCCTAGTGCAGATGCATTGGCACTTCTACCCCTCCGCCGCCGCCGTAAGGCGGTACGGGCTCCGCTTCAAGGGGCAATGCAGCGGTCCTCACCAGGTTACGGTTCGTTGTCTGGTCCTCGACGTACCCCCGCCACTCGAATCCAGAGCCGGTCAGCTCCTCGGTCGCCGGCCCCGGCCCCATACGCACCCAGGCGACGTACCTGTGGCCTGCTTCCGCGGTGAACTCTACAGAGCCGGTCACGCGGGAATAGAAGTAATAGGGTCCAACGTATCCGGGGTACGTTGTGCCGTACTCACTCGGCCTCATCCCTACGGTGTGTTTTCCCGGCAATACGGTCGCGCTCAAGCTCGTGACCTTCACGCCGTCCACCGATTCCAAGTCCGTATAGGGCCCGCTCACGATCAGAGCCGTCTGGTCAGCGGGCATTGTAGGGCCGGTGTATGCTTTCATAGGCGAACTGGAACACGCGCCGAGGGCAAAGATCGCCACTGCCAATGCCACCCACTTTATGTTATGGAAAATGTGATTTATCATCTTTCCTCCTCGGGGCCAACGTGCTGCCAACCCCTTGTCGTTCCTAGGGTAATATAACTGGCTGAAGGGGATGGGGCAACGCCTTGCCCTTTGCGTTGATTTGCAAGACACCCCTTAGCTTTCCCCCTCCACCTGCCGATAATCCATTAGGGTGGGAAGACCCCGGCAGATGGTAGCGGGTTATCCCGTCGCGTGAGCCACGCGGTCAGGGGAGACCCGATGCTCCCCCGGATACTGTCTGCCCTCTTATCATAAGGAACCGAGAGGGGGTACGTACCATGAGCGGAGAGGAAATTCTGCAGAAATTGAACAAGCTTTTGGATGCGCGTCTTAAGGGTGGCGGCTCGATCTATCAGCCCATATACAAAGAGGACTTCTTTCGGCTGTTTGCTGACGCCTACCGTAATAACTATTTCGAGGCGCCGGCCTCTCCGCGATTCACCGCAGTCGCGATAAAGGAGCAGTTCATGAGTAGATGGCTGGGCGAGGAGACAGAATACAACGACAAGAAGGCCGCACTCCTGAACGCCCTTCTTTTGATGTGGGATGAGTGGTACTACGCCCTGGATAAGATGGGAGCGAAAGGCTAGGTCAGGCTTTTTTAGCGCTGCCGCGCTTACGCAATACGATTTCCTGAAGAAGGGGAGCCCCTCTATCCTGCCCCGACGGCAAGCTTCTGCAGCATTGACTAGA
>CAYZAF010000368.1:0-3631 GCA_964476435.1 uncultured Syntrophaceae bacterium | reverse complement strand
GTGACCCTTTCTATCTGTCCCTTCAGCTCGATCATAGGCCTCGCACCAATAAGTATACTATACGGGAAGCGAGATTGTCGGGCAAACCTCGGCCCGTTTCGCTTTCCCGCATCCGGCCGGCTTTCGTCCGGCTCCGGCACTTAAGCCAGTTCTTGACATTGACAATGTCAGCCCCTTATATTAGATGAGCCTAACGCAGACATTTTACGAAAAAGGCTCACCATGCGGAACGAGGGGTAAAAAAATCCGGGTGTTCCGCGAAAAGAGCAGAAAGAGTGAAGAGGTGAGTATATGTGGGAATATACGGGCAAGGTAAAGGACCATTTTCTCAATCCTCGCAACGTGGGTGAGATAGAGAACCCCGACGGGGTCGCCGAAGTGGGATCCATTGCCTGCGGCGACGCCCTGAAGTTCACCTTCAAACTCGACGAGAACAAGAGGATCAAGGACGCGAAGTTCAAGACCTTCGGCTGCGCGAGTGCCATTGCCTCTGCCTCCGCCCTCACGGAGATGGTAAAGGGCAAGACCCTTGAGGAGGCACGGAGCATCTCGAACCAGGACATAGCGGACTACCTAGGCGGCCTGCCTGAGGAGAAGATGCACTGCTCCGTGCTGGGGCAGCAGGCCCTCGAGATGGCTATCCGGAGCTGCCAGGGTGCTCCCGCTCCTGCGCCGGGCGCAGAGATCGTCTGCGAGTGCTTCGGCATAACCGACAGGGAGATCGAAAAGGCAGTGAGAGAGAACCACCTCACCACGGTCGAGCAGGTGACGAACTATACGAAGGCTGGGGGCGGCTGCGGCAACTGCCACGAGAAGATCCGCGCCATTATCGAGAGGGTCGAGGCCACGGGTGCGCCCGCAATGAAGCCGGAAGGAAAGCCGAAGCTGACAAATCTCAGGAAGATCAGGCTTATCGAAGACGTGTTGGAGCGGGAGATCAGGCCTTCCTTGCGCCACGACGGCGGCGACGTGGATCTGATCGACGTGGTCGGCAACAGGGTGATCGTGGCCACCAGGGGCAGCTGCGCCACTTGTCACGCCTCTCAGGTCACCCTGAAGGGCTTTGTGGAATCGAAGCTGAGGGAGACGGTTTCGCCTGACCTCATGGTAGAGGAGGAATCATGATGAAGACCATCTACCTCGACAACAATGCCACGAGCAGGGTTGCACCGGAAGTGGTGGACGCCATGCTCCCCTTTCTGGGGGAATACTACGGCAACCCGTCGAGCATGCACTCCTTCGGGGGCCAGGTATCCGTCCATCTCAAGGAAGCCCGCGGCAGGATCGCGTGGCTCCTCGGGGCCGATGCGGAGGAGATCGTCTTCACAAGCTGCGGGACCGAGAGCGACAACACGGCGATCCTGTCTGCCCTTGCGGTGAGGACAGGGAGGCGGCGCATCGTGACGAGTAGGGTGGAACACCCCGCAGTCAAGGCGCTGTGCGAGCGGTTGGACAAGCAAGGGTATAAGGTGGTCGAGATACCCGTGGACAACATAGGGAACCTCGACATGGACGAGTACAGGAAAAGCCTCACCCCTGACACGGCAGTGGTAAGCCTCATGTGGGCCAACAACGAGACAGGGGTGATGTTTCCCGTGGAGGAGGCGGCCAGCATGGCCAGGGAGAGAGGCATTCTCTTCCACACTGACGCGGTTCAGGCAGTGGGCAAGGTCCCTATCGACATGAAAGCCAATGCCATAGACATGCTCTCTCTGTCAGGACACAAGCTCCATGCCCCCAAGGGGGTGGGCGTGCTCTACGTGAGGAGGGGAACGGAATTCTCGCCCTTCTTGATCGGAGGGCATCAGGAGCGGGGGAGAAGGGGTGGAACCGAGAATACGGCGGGCATCATAGCCCTCGGAAAGGCCTGCGAGCTGGCCGCAGCGAACATTGAGGCGGAGAACAGCCGGGTCAGGCGCCTGAGGGACAGCCTCGAAAGCCGCCTCCTCGCAGCGATCCCCAACTCCCGGGTCAACGGCAATACGTCCATGAGGCTCCCCAACACGACGAATGTCAGCTTCGAATTCGTCGAGGGGGAGGGCATCCTGCTCCTCCTCGATGAATTCGGCATCTGCGCCTCCTCAGGATCCGCGTGCACGTCCGGCTCCCTCCAGCCGTCACATGTGCTGCGGGCCATGGGTGTGCCCTTTACCATGGCGCACGGGTCGATTCGCTTCAGCCTGAGCATCTACAACACGGAAGAGGAGATCGATTTCGTCGTCGAGAAGCTGCCGCCTATCATCGAGCGGCTGCGCGCCCTCTCCCCATACTGGAAGGATGAGCGGATCTGCACCACTGCAGGCAACGCGGGCTAGAGGGGCGACGGAAACGCGGGGCGTATGGAGCGCCACGCCACACTGCATACATGACGAAGACTAGAGCACTTCGTTGAGGCTACCTGTCCGGTAGCCCTTGAGATCGAGAGCTACATAGGTAAAGCCCATCTCCGAGAGGCCCTTTACAATGGCTTCCCTCTCCTGAAGGACCTTTTCCAGCTCCCCGGGCTCCACTTCGATGCGCGCCACGTCTCCATGGCTTCTCACGCGCACCTGGGTGAAGCCGAGGCTCTCGATGAAGGCTTCCCCTTGCTCGATGCGCGAGAGGACCTCCTTCTCGATTCTCGTGTGGTAGGGAATCCGGGAGGCAAGACACGCTTTCGCGGGTTTGGCGTGGGTTGGCAACCCAATTTCCCTGGAGATCGCGCGGATCTCCGCCTTGGTGAGTCCTGCTTCCTTGAGGGGGCTTACGATGCCCTTCTCCTCGATGGCCCTTCTGCCCGGACGATAGTCTTTGAGATCGTCCACGTTGGAGCCTTCCACCACTGTGTCCCATCCTCTATCCCTGGCTATTTTCAGTATCTCGTCGTAGAGGTGGGATTTGCATATGTAGCAGCGCTCCGGGGTGTTCTCGAGAAAACGCGCGTCCTCCATCTCGTCCGTCTCGATGACTGAGTATGAGGCTCCGATGGCGTCACAGAATCCCATTGCGTCAAACTTTTCCCTGGAAGGATACGTGTCGGACGAGGCGATCACTGCCTCCACGTTCCGCTCCCCCAGCACATCGAGAGCCACTTTCAGAAGGAGGCTGCTGTCCACGCCGCCCGAATAGGCGACGAGGACCCGCTTGTGGGAGCGGATGATCTCTCTTAGTCTCTCCAGCTTCTCCGCTTGCATGGGACCTCCTTCGACACCCATCGGGAGCTGCCTTTGCTGCCGACAAAAGCGTCGCACCCTTCCATTGTTTGCCTAAAGTACATCATTCTTATCAAGTTTTGTCAACGCGCCAGGCGCACGGTAGCCTGGGGCCCCTTTATTTCCCATCTATTTGCGGCAACCATCGTCCTTTTTGCCGTTGACGCGATCGTCCTGCCAGCCCCCCGCAGCCCTTCCGAGGGCCTGCTCGAAATCGTCCATGAGATCTTGAGGGTCCTCGAGGCCGACGGAAAGCCTCACGAGCCTGTCGGTAACTCCCCGGGCCGCCCTTTCGTGAGGAGGGAGGGAGGCATGGGACATCGTCGCGGGATAGGAGAGAATGCTTTCTGCGCCGCCCAGGCTGACGGCGAGTAGCGGGAGTTTCACCGATCGAAGAAATGCATGGGTCGCCTCCACCGTGGACAGCTCAAAGGAGATGA
>CAYZAF010000367.1:0-4976 GCA_964476435.1 uncultured Syntrophaceae bacterium | reverse complement strand
GCTGGCGGGCTTTAAGGAAAGAAACCGGATCTACTCGGCGCAGGAACAAAAAACAACCCTCCTGGGGCAGCGCGCCGTGCTCGATACGAGCTTGAAGGAGGCCCAAGGGAAGATAAGCGAGCTGGAACAGAACGTAGCGCTGATACAGAGCCCGAAGTGGGTGATTGAGGGATCCCAGGAGGCACGAACCCAGTTGGCAACTCTTAAGCAGCGGGAGAGAGATCTCCTGGAGAAGCATACTGAGGGCAGTAGGACGGTGCAGAACGTACGGCAGCAAATCCAGGAGGTGGAAGCTTCCATAAACAAGGATGCGGAAGGATTGCGGCAAAAAGACCTGGCGAAAGCCGAAGGAGAGCTCAACGTAGCGAGGGTAAAGGCCGAAAACCTGAAGCGACAAATTGCGGAGATAGACAATAATGTCAGTTTCCTGGAAAAGCGCAGCGTCGAACTACAGGATCTTAACCGCGAAGTCTCCCAGGAAGAGCAGAATTACCAGACTTATGCGCGAAAACTGGAAGAGTCGCTCATTTCCGATGACATGGATCGGCGGAAGATGGTTGCCATAAGCGTGATAGAAAAAGCCGTCGCGCCCACGGGGCCGAAGAAAACAAAACTCAACAGGGAGCAAATACTTGCAGCGGGATTCTTGGGTGGCATTGCCGGCGGCATCGCCCTCGCGCTGCTTCTCGAATTCATGAGCCCCGGCATGACAACGCCCCTGAGCGCGCAGAGACGCCTCGACCTTCCTGTGCTGGTGGCAATCGCAAGGAAGGGATAGTAGACAGCCTTATGTATCTCGCATTTTACGGTCTCAAGAAGCAGCCATTCCACATCACGCCGGACCCTGAATTCCTCTATCTCAGCCCGAGCCATAAGGAAGCTCTGGCAGCCATCATCTATGGCATAGAAGAGAGGAAAGGTTTTGTTACCATCACCGGTGCGGTCGGCGTGGGCAAGACCACTATCTTGCGGTCATACTTGGAGTCTGCGGAAAAAGAACGGCTCAAGATCATATATCTCTTCAACGCCAAGCTGACCTTCGAGGGGCTCCTGAAGACTATCTATCAGGAGTTGAATCTCAAGGTCGAAAGCGATGACGTCGTGGAAATGGTCAACAAGCTCTATGAAGTGTTGATCGAGGAATATAAGCAGGAGAATACAGTTGTACTGGTTGTGGACGAAGCGCAGAACATGCCCGTAGATACCCTGGAAAGTCTGCGAATGATCTCGAATCTCGAGACGTCGAGGGACAAGTTGATTCAGATTGTTCTGGTGGGTCAGCCGGAATTCGAGGAGGTGCTAAGCCTTCACCGGCTCCGTCAGCTGAAGCAGCGGCTTGCCATCCGTTCGACGATCCTGCCCCTCACCAAGGCTGAAAGTCTTGAGTACATCAAGTTCAGGCTCCAAAAAGCCGGATCCCCTTCAGGCTTGGTTTTCACCGCCCCTGCGGTGAGAAAGATCATCAAGAAGGCGCAAGGGATCCCCAGGGTGCTTAACGTGCTTTGCGACAACGCGCTCATTACGGGCTTCGGCTACCAGAAAAAGCCTGTCACGAAGGGAATAGTGGGGGAGATTATCGGGGATTTCGAAGGTTTTGGACGCTCGTCTCTCCGCCGAAGGTGGCTTCCAGCAACCGTGGCGCTCGTTGGAATATTGGCCGGTGCTTTTTGGGTCTCCTCGCACCAGCAGACAGTCCTCGGCAAGGTAGGGGGACTCGTGTTTCGCGAGCAAAAGCAGGAGAGAGCCGCTGTCCGGGAAACGAGACCGGAGGATCGACCGATTGCAAAGGACAGCTCGACCCAGCCGGTCGCCGAAACGAGGGAGCCGGGGACCCCTCCATTGAAGACCATCTCGGCCGGGGTCACGAAGATTGTGACCCTTGGCGATACCTTGTCAAAGCTCGCTTATGACGTGTACGGCAACTCGGACCGCGAGGTCATAAAGCTGATCCGTCAGTACAATCCGCAGATTACGGATCCAAACCTCATCTATCCCGGGAATGCGGTGGTCTTCCCGCGTCTGCCCGACAAGCCCAGGTCCACGAATCCATGGACGTCTCACGGCGGAAATTCGATCTCCCTGCTTAGGAGGCCAAATGAGTAAGATCTACGACGCCCTTGAACAAGCCAGAAAGGAGAGAACGGTCTTTGAAGAGCCTGTCCGCACTCCGACCGTGATGCTGCCGGCGCAGAGTTACAAAGCGGAAGTCAGCATGGAACAGGAGATGTTGAGCCTCTATCAGACCATCGCCGCCTCCCTTCCCGCCGTGGATCACCCCTCAATCCTTCTTATCGGGTCTCGCTCGAACGAGGGAACATCCACCGTGGCACAGCAACTGGCCAAGACCGTCTCGCTGAGACTCGAAAAGAGCGTTTTGCTCATCGACCTTGACAGGAGTCGTCCTGATCTCCATGTTTATGTAAGCCGCAAGCACGAAGGACAGATGCATGAGCGCGTCGATGGCCGTGACCCCGTTCAAGAATCCTTGCGCCGGGTCGAAGAGACCAGCCTCTACGTGATGCCTCTTTTCGAACGGACAATGGTCACGCCCCGTACCCTCGATTCGGTGAAGGGCGGAGCCTTTTGGGAACCCTTGAAAGAAAGATTCGAACTGATCATTGTGGATTCACCTCCCGCTACCATATTCCCCGATGGCCCCGGCATTGTTTCTCAGGTGGATGGGGTCGTCCTCGTCGTCGAAGCGGAGAGCACGCGATGGCAGGTGGCGCTGGCCGTGAAGGAGAAGATCATAAAGCATGGCGGCAATATCCTGGGCATCGTCTTTAACAAGAGGCGCTACTACATTCCGCAGTTCATATACAGGCACATGTAAAGGTCGGAGATTCTCGGTGTCTCGCAGCGCTTTTCTCCCATAGGTCGAAGCAGAGCTGAAAATCGGCTTTTTCGTGCTGAGCGCCTATCGAGTCTCCCGGCCAGGCCTTTTATGATTTGACTTTAGGGAGGGGCAAGCGTGCCCTTGAGTGAGGGGGTTATGGGGAGCGAGCCGCCGTCACCAATGCATCGCAGGCATAACGGGCTTTTGGGACTTCGTGGACTATTTCTGCATGAGGCGGACAGTGTCTATGACGAGTCGGGCTCTCGAATACTCATCAACAGCGACGGAAGATAGGGGGTGTTTCCTTGCTGGGCGTAGCGCACGCTCTTTTTGGAAGGAGGGGTCCCAGAGGTCTCAAGAATCAGGGGCCTCACGCTATGATACAGCGCGAAGGATCTGAGGTGACGTCAGTGGCTCTCGATGCCCGGAAGAAGGATATAACACTGCCTCCTGTCATATCCAGAAGCGAGACCTCAGCTTCTCAACGGGGCGGGATTTCGCTCGGCGCCCCGCAGCACCGATGGCTGCTCTTCCTCGGTGACGCCCTGCTCATCATGCTGACCAATTTCCTGAGCAGCTGGATTCGTTTCGGACTCATTTCAAATACGCTCTATGTGTATGGTCTCGCGGTCGCGGTGACCCTCGCGGTTTACCCGTCTACCTTGTACATTTTTGACCTCTACAATCTTGAGAGAACATTCCGTTCATGGGAGACGGCTCTGCGCAGCAGTCTCACGGTAGTCTCAGGCGGGATCGTATCCATGGTGGTCTTCTACATGCTGCCTCATGGCGCATATGGAAGAGGCCTCATGGGTATTCAGATGTGCTTGATCTGGCTGTTCCTCAACGGTTGGAGGTGGGCTTACGGGGCCCTCTTTCAAGCGTCCGCGATCGGGAGGACCCCCACCCTGGTGCTCGGGGCTGGCCAGTGCGGCAGGGCTATTTGTGATCTTCTCAGTTCACCCTTTTCTCCTTACGAGGTCAAGGGTTTTCTCGACGATGATCTCTCCAAACAGGGGATGGCCCGATCGGCGTCTGTCCTTGGCACGGTAGATCAGCTGCAGAAGGTAGCAGCCAGGACCGGCGCAACTACGGCCATTTTGGCGATCCCCCGGGACCGGCCTCCCGGGTTGATCCGGAGCATTCTCAACGCCCGGTTCCAAGGGATAAACGTTCGGGAAATGGCCGACGTTTACGAAGAGCTTACCGGGAGAATCCCCATTCGCTTCATTGCGGACCAGTGGCTTCTTTCGGCGGAAGGCTTCTCTCTGCTCCACAGGGAGTATGTACAGAAGATAAAGCGGCTCATTGATGTCGGGTTTTCGAGCCTCCTTCTGCTTCTGACCGCGCCATTGTTCGGGATAAGCGCCTTGGCCGTCCGTCTCGACTCCCCGGGACCTGTATTCTACAAGCAGGAGAGGGTCGGCAAGGGCGGAAGGCCGTTCACGATTTACAAGTTTCGCTCCATGCGGGAAAATGCCGAGAGCGGCGTTGCGCGATGGGCGTCGGAGAAGGACCCGAGAGTAACGAGGGTGGGCCATCTGCTTCGCCTCACCCATATCGACGAACTCCCCCAGATATGGAACGTGTTTAGGGGCGACATGAGCATCGTAGGGCCCAGGCCGGAGCGTCCGGAATTTGTCCGTATACTGGAGGAGAAGGTTCCTTACTACGCGGTAAGACACGCTGTCCGGCCCGGGATCACCGGCTGGGCCCAAGTAAATTACCGCTACGGAGCTTCCATAGAGGATGCTATGCGGAAGCTGGAGTCCGACCTGTATTACGTGAAGAACATGTCTCTTTTTCTCGACCTTAAGATCATGCTCAGGACTATCGGAGTAGTCTTTCTTACCGACGGCGCAAGATGAAGGGAAGGGCATGCGAAGTGATCGGACTGGACACTGACTGTCCCAACAACGCACCTTCGGGAGCACGGAAAGGCGCTATGGAGCATCGGAGGCCCATAGTCAGGTAGACTTGGTTCTCTAAGACTTCGAGGGCCCTCGCTTGAAGCGAGGGTCTTCAAAGTCCCGGAGAACCGGGTCTACCTGACTATGGGCCTCCGATGCTCCATAGCGCCTTTCCTTGCTCCCGAAGGTGCGTTGTTGGGACAGTCAGTGTCGAGTCCGATCACTTCGCA
>CAYZAF010000366.1:0-6217 GCA_964476435.1 uncultured Syntrophaceae bacterium | reverse complement strand
CATGCCCATGACGCCGGCCATGAGGCCTTGCATATAGTAAGGAGACTGGTTGGAGTGATAGATGGTGAGCTTGCCGTCAGGGGTGTAGCTCGAGACGGCTGCCCTCGTCTCCATGCACATGTGGGCCTGGCCGCCGCAGCGGAACCAGTCCTCTCTTATGTAGTCCGCTTCCGCGAAGCCCTCGTCCACGTCGCCCCACTCGATATGGCGGGTGACGTTGATGTTCCGCTCGAAGCCCTCGTGGATCTCGGGCGCCTCCTTTTTGATGGCGTCGAGGGGCTCATAGACACCCTCAAGCACCTCGTAGTCCACCTCGATGAGCTCGAGGGCCTTCTCCGCGATCTCTTCGGTCACTGCCGCGACCGCCGCAACAGGCTCGCCTATGTAGCGGACCTTGTCAACCGTGAGGAGCTGCTCGTCGCAGAGGTCTTTGTAGCGCCGCCAGATACCCTGCTTCGCGCCGAGGGTGTCCTTGCCCGTGGCAACGGCCTTCACGCCGTGTAAGGCCATGGCTTTGGAATAGTCAATGCTCTTGATTTTCGCATGGGCGTGCGGGCTCCTTAAGATCTTGCCGTAGAGCATGCCGGGGAGGACCACGTCGAACGTGTAGGTGGCGCGTCCCGTTACCTTGGCGATACCGTCAACGTTGTGGACGTGGGTATTGATTACGGTGAACTTGGTATGGGGATTGATTACGGTATATCTATTCATTTTTTGCCCTCCGCGTATTTGCCTTTCAAGACCGCATCGATTGCACGGACGATGCTGTTATACCCGGTGCACCGGCAGATGTTGCCCTCGATGCTCTCCCTGATCTGCATCTCCGTTACCTTGCCCTTCGTCTCCTTGATGAATGCCGATGCGGACATGAGCATCCCGGACGTGCAGAAACCGCACTGGAAGGCGCCTTCGTCGAGGAAAGCCTTCTGGATGGGCGCAAGGTTGCCGTTTACCTCAAGCCCTTCGGACGTGAGTATCTTCATGCCTTCGCACTGCATGGCGAGGACAGAACAGGCCTTCACTGCCAAGCCGTCGACGACTACCGTGCATGCGCCGCAGGAGACCGTGTCGCAGCCCCTCTTCGTGCCCGTGAGGCCGATGTGGTCCCTGATCGCCTCCACGAGAAGGGTCTTGGGATTTATGTAGAGTTCATAATCCTGGTTGTTGACGTTAAGGGTGAGTGTTTTCTTTTCCATGGTGGCCCATCCTCCTTATCAGCCTGAAATCTTAGCCTGTTCGCAGGCTGCCTTTGCCATTCTCTTGGTGAGGATTTTCACTAGGTGACGCCGGTATTCCTCGGATGCGTGGATGTCTGAAACCGGTGAGCACTCCGCCGCCGCCGCTTCCCCTGCCTTCTCGAAGACGGAGTCACTGGGCTTCGCGCCGATGAGTACCTTCTCCGCCGCACGGGCCCTGATGACCGTCGGCGCAGCGCTCCCCAGCACCACGCGGGCGTCTTTGCACTTGTCGCCGTCCATGGCAGCGGTCACCGCGACGCCGATGAGGCCCATGTCGCTGTCCAGGAGGTTGAACTTCTGGTACTTCGTTGCGGTTTTCGCTGGGCGCGGCGGGACCTTGATCTCTACGATCAGCTCGTCGTGGTTCATCACGGTCTCGAAGAGGTCTGGATAGAACTCTTCCAGGGGGACGACACGCTCGCCTGATACGGACCCGAGCTTAACGGAGGCGTTCATGGCAATGAGCACGGGGGCCGGATCGCCGGCCGGGTCTCCGTGTGCCAGGTTGCCCGCAACGGTTCCCCAGTTGCGGACCTGGATGGAAGCAAGCTTCTCTTCCATCTCCCGGAGGGCCGGATACTTGTCTCTTATCATGGTGGAATGCTCGACGGTCCGGTGCGTGCAGGTAGCGCCGATCTTGAGGCCTTCCTTGGCGTCGTACTTCAGGTAATTCGCGTCTTTGAGCTGTTTGATGCTGATGACGTACTCGGGAGACACCAGCCCCTGACGCATGATTACCAGCAGCGACTGCCCGCCGCAGATAACCTTGCACTCATCCTCGTGCTCTTTGAGCATTTGGAGAGCCTCCTTCATACTGCCTGGTTTGAGATACCTGAAATCACTTATCATATGCCTCTCCTTTCGATAAAGTCTTCGATGTCCACCATAATGTTAGCGCCGTCGGGAATGTCGGGCATCTCCCATTTTATGAACACCTCACTGCTCCAAGCCCTTGCCTGAGTCCCTTTCGTCTCCCGGAGCCGATAGTTATGGATCGCGCAAAGCTCAAAATGCCTGCCTCTATAGATTGCGCATTCCCTGCATACGGATCTGGAAAAGGGACAAACAGCTACATCCTTCTCCTTTGACATTACTCCTCCTTCGACTCCTGCCACGGTTCCCTAATCAAGCGGACTCAAAAGACCCGCGTGGTTTCGTCAGGACTTGTGTGAAAAACCCTTTCCGTTTTCCATGCTGTCCGACTTATTGTCAGTGGCATGCTGATTTTGATACGTTTACTCCTGTAAGCCCTTGTAAAAATTTAGCGTAGCCATTGACGCTTTGTCAAGCAAATTTTCCGGGCGAGAGGCGTGCCACGCAGGAAGGTCGTTCTTCATAGCGAACGACCAGCACATCTGTCCTGCCTGCCCATGGTCGAGGCATCCCCTTTAGAGGGAGACCCGGAAGGGGGCGACGCCTTCGAGCGGGGTCGCTATTCCTGAACCGTGACGCCGGGCAAGCCCTTGACGTTCTTCAAGAAGGCATCCTTCTTCTCTGTGGGCACGTAGAGATGGTAGACGCCCCGGGGGATTCTGTATTTTCTGATATGGAGGTTGTAATCGCGGAATGCCTTGTACGGCAGTTCCATGGCTTGGGCGAAGGCAGCAGTATGGGTCTCCTGGTCCAGCTCCAGGGTCACTTCCGCTACGTCGAAGGGCCGGTAGTAATCGCTCCTCTCTATGGGAAGGCCATACTTTTTTGGATTTCCCACGATTTCCTTGATGGCAGCGATGCGAAAGACATACCGCTCCGTCTCCTCTGGCAGGAAGAGGTCGAAGAAATCCCTCGTGTTCTGGTTCATGATGGCATCCCTCAGGCGCACCTCGCCCGCATTGTATGCAGCCATGGCTACGAACCAGTCTCCGAACTCGTCGTGGAGCTTCCTGAGGTAAGTGAGGGCTGTTTTCGTCGACCTCGTCACGCTGTAGCGCTCATCGATCGTGTCGTTCACGGAAAGACCTTCCCTCTTGGCCGTCTCCTTGACGAATTGCCAGATTCCTCCTGCATTTGCCTTGGAAAGGGAACGGGGATTGAGGTAGCTTTCGACTATGGCGAGGTATATGAGGTCCGGGGGCATGTCCGCCCGGTTTAGTTCCTCGGAGACTACGCTGAAGAACTTGCTGTAGCGCCTCACGAGGATGGTGAGGAGACCTCTGTTTTCGAGGAATTGATAGAACTCCCGCTCGAAATCCTCCCTCACGTCCACGTCCGTGAGGGGTATGGCCTCGTCGCACAGAGAGAGATCGTCCGGGACAGGCGATAGCTTGAGATACCCTATCTCTTTCTTCAGCTTCGCCACGTCCCTTTCGAGATCGGCGACCTTCTTTTCCGCTGTCTCGACCCTCTTTTGCTGGGCTTCCGACTCTGCGTAGAGGTGGGGGGTCAAAAGAAAAATGACCACGGCAAAGGCAACGAGGTATCTCATCTTCTTTAAGCTATCCCTCCCTTATGAGACTCGTGAGCGTCTTTATCCTATTGTTCATGCGGTCCATGAGGCCCTTTATGTCGATGAGGAGCGCATTGATGCCCTCGTGTCTCTTCCTGTAGATCGCCTCCAGCTCTCTTCTCCAGTTCTCGGTGATCTCCACTTCCCTCTTGTTCGATTCCATCTCGAAGCGCTTGGAGATCTCGCGTCTCAGCTTCGGATCAATCTCCATCAAATTGCTCCTCCTCCTTTTCCCGTATGAAGTGTCTGTAAAGAAAGATCAGGGCTATGGCAGGCACGATGACGATGGGAATGAGGATCTTCTCGTACCCCTTCACGTCCCGGACGAAGATGTAGACAACGTTGGCGAAGGTGTAGCCGATCATCGAAACGCAGACGGACCAGACGAGGGAAGATGAAAAGTCTATGAGGAGAAAGCGGCTTGTCCTCACGTCCGCGCAGCCGAGAAGGACGAGGATGATAGAGCGGAAGCCAGCGAGAAAGCGCATGATGAAGAGAATGAAATGTCTATTCTGATGGATGATCCTGTTAGACAGGTTCGCCCTGGAGCGGAGGAAGTCGTAGCGTTCGATGACGGACCTGCCGAAGTACTTGCCCAGGAAGAAGAAGACGCAGTCTCCCATGAACGTCCCCGCGAACGAGCAGCCCATTACCTGGTTCAGCTTGAGGAACCCGAACTTCGCGAAGATGGCCGCCACGAGGATCGTGGTCTCCCCTTCAATGAACGTGCCTATCAGAACGCCTATATACCCTAGGCGCGCAATGGTATCTCCCATAGCGTGAATTCTATACAGATTTAACTTTTGAGGTCAAGCTGGCCTGGCCTGCAATTAATGGGGCTTAAGCACCCCTCCTTCCGCGAAGCCTCGGAGCCTCCCCCCTCACCGCTTGTCTTAGCGGGGTGCCCACGTCATGCGGCCTTTCGGTCGTGCTTCTCCCCTCGCCACGTGGGTCGCAAGGGTTCAGCACCCCCTCCTCGGCGAAGCCTCGGAGCCTCCCCCCTCACCGCTTGTCTTAGCGGGGTACGCACGTCGTACCACCCCAAAGGTCGGAAAGAGCGCGGCTACGTGGGTGGCGATGCTCGTAGACTGCCGGTTCGCTCCCCTACCTTCATAAGGAGGATGCCTATCTCATAGAGCACGTAGAGAGGCACTGCGAGGAGAGACATGTTGTAGATGTCCGGGGTCGGCGTGATGATGGCCGCGGCGATCGCGACGATGAGCACGGCGTATCGCCTCGTACGCGCCAGCGTCCTGGATCTTACGAGGCCCAGTTTTCCGAGGAGGAGCATGATGACGGGCACTTCGAAGGCCGCGCCGAAGGCGAAGGTCATGGTGATGCAGAAATGGATGAAGCGGTCGGTCGAGATCATCGCCTTCACATTCCCCCCCGCGTAGCTCACGAGAAAGCTGATGCCGTTGGGCAGGGCGACGACATAGCTGAAGAGGCAGCCCAGGTAAAAGAGAAGAGCGGAGAAAGCGACGAACAGATAACCGCGGCCTATCTTGCCTCTCAAGGAGAAGCGGAACTGGCGCCACGCGAGGAACATAATGACGGGCATTGACAGGAAGACCCCCGTATACATGGCTATCTCGATTGACGAGAAAAAGACTTCGGAGAGGGTGAAATAGTAAAGCTTCACGTGCATGTGGCGCGCGAGGGCGTACATGAGGTTCTTTGAGAAAAAGAAGGAGACCGCGCTGAGCACGGCTACAGTGATCATGCTCTGAAAAAGGACACTCCGGACGTCAGCGAGGAACCGGAAAGACTTCTGCCGGTCGAACTTAAGACGCATGCGGGGCGGACGCGCCCGTGCCAACGACGAGGCCCGGAAAGGCGGACGGGCGCCTCCCTTCGTGTGGATTTGCCGGGATCATAGGCTGATGTATAAAATATAGGCGAAGACTGGTAAAGTCAAATCTCTCGACAGGGGAAGGAGAGGGGAAATGCCGATGAATGAGGTGAAAAGGATTCTCGTTATAGTGACGGCCACAGAGGATTGTGTAAATCTCGTCCAGGATGCGTTCGGGCTAGCCGAGCGGTTTCGGGCGAGTCTCTTCGTGCTTGATGTGGTGCACGACCCCTTCGCCTACATGGGGTGGAACCTCCCTATGCCGTCGTTCGACAATGAGTATAAGCAGCTCCTCGAGAGGGTTCGCGACCGGCTGAAGGTGATGGTGAAGGACGCGAAGAAGAAGGGCTTTCCCATAGAGTCCCTCGTGAGGGAAGGGCGGCCGTTCGAGCAGATCGTGAAGGTCGTGGAGGAGGAGAAGATCGACCTCCTCGTCATGCCGGCGCACGAGGAGCACAGGCTGGAGCACTACTTCACGGGAAAGGCCATGGACAAGCTCATACGGAGGATGCCGTGCTCGATCCTCCTGGTCAAGCAGGAGGAGACGACGCTGTGCGAGACGTAGTTGTTGTTAGGCGGCCGGGCGCTTTGGTGCGATGCTTTTTGGCTATCTCTGGCGTCCGGCCAACCGCATGTTCGGGCTCGCGATGCGCGGGTGAGGCAGACTACGGGGTTTAGGCG
>CAYZAF010000365.1:0-4198 GCA_964476435.1 uncultured Syntrophaceae bacterium | reverse complement strand
GGACTGCCAGTGTTTTTCCCCCTGTCTTGGAATGGATATTTTTGGCTGTTTTTTTCAATGCCTCCTCGTTCCGACTGGCCACTACCACCGTTGCTCCGTATTCGCTCAAGCCCAGCGAGAGGGCTTCCCCGATGCCTCCGGCCCCGCCTGTAACAAGGGCAACTTTACCATCCACTCTGAATAGATCTTTCAACTCCCTGTTTCCTTTCATTTACCGGGATCCCGGTCGTCTCTTATGTGGATCCTATTTGTGTCCAGATTCTCCGTGAGAAGCTTCTCAAGCCTCCACAATGGCTACCAGACGGACAATGGACGCTTCTCCCTGCTCGTACCGGATCGGGAAGCAAGCGAGGGTGCAGCGTATTCCCGTTACCTCGTCGATCTGGCCACCTGCAATCTCGATCCCCGGTATGCCGGCCTTGGCAAGGGCCAAGTGGCACGGCTCGTAGATAGGAAACTCTTCGTTGGCGTCCTTGCCCGTCTCCTCCAGATACTCTTGATAGAGCCATGGGGCATACTTATCCAGCGGCCTGTGTGCCAGTGGGCTGTCCATGGCCCCGCCGTCGATGGCGACCGCCTTCACCCCTTTTTCGACAAACCACTCGCCGGCATCCTTGTAGAAGCCAGGAAAGTGATTAAAGAACGTGTAAGGTTTTGTCTTGAAGTACCTATGCCACCCCGTGTTGACCACAACGAAGTCGGCCTCTTCGATCCTGGGTCTCGCTTTCTCGAGATCGTCAGCAGAGATAATGTCCCATTTGCCTTTGTGCCTCATGTCCACGATGACGCCTGTGCCGTAACAGGACTCGAGGGGAATTTGGTCGATATTGGTCCCTCCCTCGAGCACATGGGAAGGCGCATCCATGTGGGTGGAAGCGTGAAATTTCGTCGTAATGACCGTGGTCAGCTTGTTCACTCCTCCTGGAAACCTGTCTCGCTCCGGGAAAGCGACCCGCTGGATCGATACATCGGTCATTACTGGCCAAGGCCACAAAGGCGTGTTGGCTCCGAAGGGTTGTGACAAATCATAGAATTTGACCGCCATCTTTGTTCCTCCGTCAGATAATGGATGCTTCAAGGGGTCCTTATTTGTGGCTTCCCCCACGCTTACATCCTTGGGCCCTTGCCTTTCACGATATGAGCTACTGTCTCGCCCAGGTCGGCAAGGCTTTTCGCGACAACAGCTCCAACATTCTCGAAGGCCTCGATCTTTGTTCGGGCTCCTCCCTCTCCTCTCGACACGATGGCCCCTGCGTGACCCATGCGTCTTCCGGAGGGAGCTGTCACACCGGCGATGAACGCAACGAGGGGCTTGGTCATGTGGTAGCGGAAGAACTCCGCTGCCTCCTCTTCCTGGCTCCCGCCTATCTCGCCTATGAGAACCACGGCCTCCGTCTCCGGGTCCTTCTCGAACAGAGCCAGAACATCGACGAAGGAGAGGCCGCCTATGGGATCACCCCCGATGCCCACGCACGTGGATTGGCCTATGTCGAGGAGTGTCAATTGATGGACCGCTTCGTAGGTCAAAGTGCCGCTTCGGGATACGATACCAACGCTCCCTTTCCTGTGGATGTAGCCGGCCATTACCCCGATCTTGCACTTGCCCGGCGAAATGACCCCCGGGGTATTCGGTCCGAGGAGACGAACTCTCCTTTCGTCGAGATAGCGCCGGGCAAATACCATATCGAGCACTGGAATGCCCTCAGCAAAGCAGACAACAAGATCAACACCCCCTTCGGCTGCCTCCATGACGGCGTCGGCGGCATTGGCGGCGCGCACAAAAACTGCCGCGGCATCGGCTCCTGTGTTTTCCTTTGCGTCCCGCACGGTGTTGAAGATAGGCACCCCTTCGTAAACTGTGCCGCCCTTGCCCGGGGTGACGCCCGCAACGACGTTTGTCCCGTATTCCCGCATCTGGCGAGTGTGGAAAGTGCCTTCGCCTCCCGTGATGCCCTGGACCACTACTCTCGATTCCTCGTTTACAAGAATGCTCAACTCGAACCTTCCTTCCTACCCTGTGAGCCTCCCACTTCGCTTCTTATCCTCTCTGCCCCTTCCTTGAGACTATCTACGGCGAGAAAGCTCATGCCCGAAGAGGCGAGTATGTCCCGGCCTTTCTCCTTGTTCGTGCCCTCGAGCCTCACCACAACGGGAAGGCGGATATCGAGGTCTTTCGCGCCGGCAGCGACCCCCTCGGCGAGGACGTCGCAGCGAAGGATGCCCCCGAAGATATTGATGAAAAGGAGCTTTACGTCCGTGTCGGCAAGGAGAATCCCCAGCCCCTCTCTTATCATGGCCGCAGTCGCGCCGCCTCCCACATCGAGAAAATTGGCAGGTTCTGCCCCGGCGAGTTTTATGAGATCCATCGTGGCCATGGCAAGGCCCGCCCCGTTTACCATGCAGCCCACGTTTCCCCTCAGCTTGATGTAGTTGAGGCCTATTTTCCGGGCCTCTGCCTCGGGGCCCTCTTCCTGACCGGCCTCGCCCAGCAACGCAAGATCAGGGTTTCTGAAAAGGGCGTTGTCGTCGATTGTTATCTTAGCGTCAAGGGCGGCGATTTCCCCTGACTCTGTCACGGCGAGGGGATTGATCTCGGCAATGGAGCAGTCGTTCTCCATGAACAACTTGTACAGAGCCATCGCATGGGACGCTGCGAGCCTGACTATCCTGTGGGGCAGACCTGTGGAGAAGAATGCCCGGGAAGCCTGGAAAGGGCGAAGCCCGAAGGCAGGGTCTATCGGCTCGATTGCGATCTTCAGAGGCGCCTCCGCAGCCAGCTTCTCAATCTCGACGCCGCCCTCCCCGCTTACCACAAGCACTGGGCACCTCTTCGCCCTGTCGATCGTAATACCCAGATAGAGCTCCCTGTCGATGGGCAGGGTCTCTTCGACGAGAAGACAGCCGACCTTCTGCCCGTCGGGCCCTGTTTGAGGCGTCACGAGAATGCGGTCGAGGAGGGCTGAAGCTGCCTTCTCGACCTCATCGAGACTTCCGGCAACTCGTATGCCTCCCGCTCTGCTCCGTCCTCCCGCAAAGATCTGCGCTTTTACAACGACTGGCAGAGTTTCCAGCGATTGGGCCGCGGATATTGCCTCCTGCGGGGTTTTCGCAATAAAACCCCTGGGAACTGGTATGGCGTATCGCCGCAAAACGTCCTTAGCCTGGTATTCATAGATCTTCATTGGTACCTCTCAAACAAGACGGTATGGTCTTTCCCCGGTCTACCTGCCTACAATAGTCCCGGGAGGATCATCCTTAGCTCCTCATCCGGGTCACGAGGCGACCGGGGAGGATGGCCCGGCCGCGATGTCGCATGAGCCCGCTGCTAAGGAGTGGGTTTCACCTCTGCCTCCACGGCCGCTTCTCTGGCCCTGCCTACGGCCTAGGCAGCCCCCACATCGGAGAGATTGATGGCTTTCGTCTCCGGGCTGTACACGAGGCTGACAAATGTGATGATAGAGCCGATTGTCAGTATCACCGCAGGGGAGAGCCACATGTCCTGCTTCTCGATCGATCTGATGAAGGAGATGTTATGGGCCCACCAGACGTAGAGGCTGAACCAGGCCCCGATCAGGGCCCCGGCAGAATAGCCGAAGCCCACGCCGACTGCCCGCCTCCGGGTGGGGAAGCGCTCCGAGAGGTAGGCGGGCACGACACCCCACGCTAGCTTGAGCATCGCTGCCATTACGGTCCCCGCCACGGCCAGCCCGATGTTGCGTGCGACAGCCGCGTGGTAGAGCACGTAGTAGACAGGGATGCCGAAGACGACGAGAAACGCGCAGTACCACATGGTGAGGGGCTTTCTCCCCGTGATGTCGGAGAGCCAGCCGTAGAAATTGTACCCCAGAAAGGCCATGAAGAGCGCAAAACCATATATGAGGCTGTAGGTAGTGGGATCAAACCCGCGGCCGTTCAGGGTGAGTATGTTGGGCAGGAAGCCATAGACAGAATAATCGGTGAGGAAAAGGCCGGCCATGAAGACGAATACCTGAAGGAAACCCCAGAGCGCGGGCGGCTTGAAGAGGCTGAAGAAGGGGGCCTTCTCTACTTCGCCCTTCTGCTTCGCCCTTTCGAATTCAGGCGATTCAGGCAGGATGCGCCTTATGTAAAGGGCAAGAGCCACGGGCAGCACGCCGGTCATGAACGTAATGCGCCAGCCCCATGCCGCCATGGCCTCCTTTCCGACAAGAACCAAAAT
>CAYZAF010000364.1:0-4297 GCA_964476435.1 uncultured Syntrophaceae bacterium | reverse complement strand
ACTCGGCAGGAACGACCACATCGGGGGCAAGTCAAAGGCCGAGAACCACCTCGATCTGATGATGACCACGGTCACCCTCATTCTCGACGGGAAGACGGTCCTGGAGGAAGGGGTCCTGAAGATATAGAGACCTCCCCTTTTTGGCGCCCCTCTCTTAGGCACGAGGAGGGAATTCCTTAATGCGGCCTGTCTTTCTGCCGGTTCGGGGCTCGCGAGGGATGCAAGGGGCGGCCAAGAAGGGGCTATTGATCGGATGGCGCTCTCCACGTTAGTTTCTCAGGTTCTGAACGGTATCGCCTTCGGGATGCTGCTTTTCCTGCTCGGCGCAGGCTTGAGCCTCATGTTCGGCCTCATGGGCGTGGTCAACCTTGCCCACGGCGCCTATTTCATGGTGGGTGGATACGCGGGGTTGAGCGTCCTCGATGCCACGGGCAGCTTCCTCCTCGCCATTTTCGCAGGCAGCGCAGCCGGCGCGTTCTTGGGCTTTCTCACGGAGCGCTTCCTCATGCGGCGCCTTTACGGGCTGCGGGGCCACGAGTCGATTCTCCTCACCTTCGCCCTCAGCCTCGTGCTCTCCGACCTCTCGCTCTTCTTGTGGACGGGCACGCCCCGGTGGGTCGGACCCCCCGCTTTTCTTGACCGCTCCCTGGCGATACTCGGTGCTCCCTACCCTGCGTACCGCCTTGCCATCATTCTCATCGGGCTCGCCGTATTTGCCTGCCTTTACTGGTTCCAAGAGCGGACCATCTGGGGGGCTGTCGTCCGGGCTGGCGTGGACAACAAGGAGATGGCCACTGGGATAGGCATAAACGTCCCGCTCGTTTTCACGATGGTCTTCTCCCTGGGCGCTTTTCTCGCCGGTTTTGGCGGTTTCGTCGGTTCACCCATCCTGGGACTCCACACCGAATTGGGGGTCGAGATCATCATGCTTGCCCTCGCCGTCGTTATCGTCGGAGGCATCGGGAACCTTCCGGGGTGCCTCGCCACGTGCCTCCTCCTCGGCCTCAGCGATACCCTCGGGAAGGTTCTTTGGCCCGATTACGCCTCCCTCACGATCTACCTCGTCGTCGTTATCGTTCTTCTCGTGAAGCCTTCCGGGCTCTTCGCAAGGGGCCGGTGAATGGAAAGGTGGCGACCCATTTCGATTGCCGCGCTCTGGGCGTTCTGCCTCTTTGTCGTGCCTGCCCTGCCTGAATATGCGGTCACCCTGGCGACCTCCATCATCATCACCGCCATCTACGTCTGGAGCGCTAACCTGCTCACCGGATACACAGGCCTCGTCTCCCTCGGACAGGCCATGTTCTGGGGCTCGGCCGCATACGTCGTGGCGATCCTTACGACCCGGGGAATCGTGACAAACTTCTATCTCGCGGCTCTTCTGGCGCTGGCCATGGTCTTAATTCTCTCCGCCTTCTTCGGCGCCTTGGCCCTGAAGGTGAAGAGGCTCTACTTCATGGTCGTCACCTTTGCCTTCGGCCACGTCGTCTGGTGCATAGCCATGTACCCCATCCAGAACATCACGCTCGGGTACAACGGCATAAGGGGCATCCCAAGGCCGCATCTCGGCTTTTCGATCTCGACGGCGACCACCGTCAGCTTCTACTACCTTGTGCTCGCAGGAGCTACCGTTTGTTTCACCCTTGTCTCCTTCGTCATTAGATCCCCCTTCGGCCATGCGATCGTCGGCATCAGGGACAACGAGCACCGTATGACCGCCCTCGGCTACAACACCTTTCTCTACAAGTACATCTGCTACATGCTCTCGGCCGTCATAGCCGGAGCCGGCGGCATTCTCTACGCCTGCTTCAACGGCTACGTCAACCCGGCCGAGCTCCACTGGATATGGTCCGGGGATGCCCTCATGGCGATGTTCATCGGCGGGGCAGGGACGTTCTGGGGCCCTCTCTGGGGCGCCCTCGCTTACGTGGGTCTGAGGTACTGGATCAGCAGCTACACGATGTACTGGTTCGGGATAGAGGGCATGATCTTCATCCTCGTGGTGCTCTTTTTCCGCGGGGGCATCGCCGGCTTTACCGGGCGCCTCATGAAGGGGGGGACCACATGGACGAACTGAGGGTCGAGAACCTTTCGATGAGCTTCGGGGCCCTCGAGGTGGTGAAGAATGTCTCCTTCGCGATAACAGGCGAAGAAAGGCGGGTCGTCCTCATCGGCCCGAACGGCGCCGGAAAGACCACCCTCTTCAACCTTATCAGCGGAGAGTTCCCGCCGTCGGGGGGATCGATCCACCTTCTCGGCCGCAACATCACGTCCACGCCGTGCCATCGCCGCATGCACCTCGGCCTCGCCCGGACGTTCCAGGTCACCGACCTCTTCCCTTACTTTACCGTGACGGAGAACGTGCTCCTTGCTTTGCAGGTCCACGACCGGTGCGCCTACCAGATGCTCCGGCCCCTGAAAAGCTACCGGCGCCTTTACCGCAGGGCCGAAGAGCTTCTCAAGAGCGTCAGGCTTTACGACAAGAGGAACGACACCATATCGACGCTCTCCCACGGCGAGGCGAGGCTCCTGGAAATACTTCTCGGCATCGCCGCGTCTCCCAGGATCCTCCTTCTTGACGAACCGACCGCCGGGCTCACCCGCTCCGAGGCCACGTGGCTCGCCGCTCTCATTCAGGATCTCCTCAAGGACGTGACGCTCCTCATTATCGAGCACGATATGAACGTCGCCTTCGACCTTGCCGAAAGGATGATCGTCCTCTATCAGGGGGAGATCATCGCCGACGGCAAGCCTGACGAGATCAGGGAAAACCCGAGGGTCAGGGATGTCTACCTGGGGGCGTACCATGGATGAGCTGCTGGTCGTCCGCGACATACACACGTATTATGGGAAGAGCTACGTGCTCCAGGGCCTTTCTCTCGAAGTCGCCGGGGGAGCGGTGGTTGCCCTCGTCGGCCGCAACGGCATGGGCAAGACCACGACGATGAGGTCCATCATGGGGTTTACCCCCTGCAGAAAGGGCGAGATCCGCTTCAGGGGAGAGGAGATCACGAGGCTCCCGTCGTACGAAAGGGCGCGAAGGGGCATAGGCCTCGTGCCCCAGGGAAGGCAGATATTCCCCTCGCTCTCCGTGAGGGAGAACCTCGGAATAGCGGCGAGGCAGAGCGTGAAGAAGGACGGATGGACCCTGGAGAGAGTCTTCTCCTTCTTCCCGAGGCTCGAAGAAAGGCTCGGCAACAAAGGCGATCAGCTCTCTGGCGGCGAGCAGCAGATGCTGGCGATCGCGCGCGCCCTTGTGCTCAATCCCGATCTCATCCTGATGGACGAGCCGTCTGAAGGGTTGGCGCCAATGGTCATCGCCGAGGTTGCCAGGATCATTGCAAAGCTCACCGAAGAGGGGATCGCGGTCCTCCTCGCCGAGCAAAACCTCCCCTTGGCCTTGAGCGTCGCCGGTGCCGTCTATGTGGTCAACAAGGGCTCGATCGTCTTTTCCGGGCCCGTGGAGGAGCTCCGGGAAAGGACTGACATCGAGCGCGAATACCTGGCTGTGTAGGAGGCCTCCCTCCCAAAGCCAAGGGCAAAGGGGCCGATCGTGGGGTCACTGCGTCTTCTGCAGGTCTTGTAAGGCGTTCCGAGCGAGCTTCCGAATTACGTCGCTCGACGACTTCCTGGCTAGTTGTGTATAGCGATTCTTCGCATCTTCTCTGTTGCCCTTCGCGAGGGAGATCCTGGCGAGGTAGAGGTTGGCAACGTCTCTCACTGTCCCGGAGCCGATCTTGCCAACCTTGGTGAACTCCGCTTCTGCCCTGTTGAGGGCTTCGCCGTTCTTGGTGAACGTGTACTCCTCAAAGCTCCTCATGGCTTGGGAGAGGGCGTACTGCGCCCTTTCATCCTTACTCGATTCATAGGCGGCATAGCCCCAGCTGCACAGAAGGACAAACACGATTGCGGCGGCCGCAGCGATCGCCGTTCTTCTGTTTGCCTTGACCCAGGCCAGGGACTCGTGGAAGTAGGTATAGAAGACGTTGTCGTTCTTCGGTTCCTCTTTTGCCCTCTTTGCCATCGCTTATTCCATCATACGCAGCTCGATTTGTCAAATGCGCAAAAAGCCCGCTCACCCTCCCTTTTTCCGGGCTCGATAGTCCCTCGCCGCCTTCAAGTAGACCCGCACCCTTCTCAGGTTCGGCTCCCCCATGATGGACGCCAGCTCGCGCTCATCGAGCTGGGAGAGGCAGTCGATTGTATCCACATTGTGTCTAGCGAGGAGGGTGAACTGCCTGAGGCCGAGACCCTTGAGCTGGAGCAGGTCCAGGCCTTGCCTCTCGTTCTCGTTGAGCAG
>CAYZAF010000363.1:0-5514 GCA_964476435.1 uncultured Syntrophaceae bacterium | reverse complement strand
CCCTCGCCCTCCGGCTCGGCACCTACGGGTACGTCCTCGCCGTCGGGAAAATCCTCATGCAGGGCGCCATGGAGCAACTCCGGAACAACGAAGTTGTCAGCCGGGCGTATCTGGGCGAGTGATCTTAGCAAAACCAATACTCTCGCCTTCTGCTCTTCCATCTAAAGGCCTAGGGTGTACTTCCGATTACTGTGAGCCCGTGCATGTACTTTTCGAGGGCTTCGGGGATCGCGATAGAGCCGTCGTTGCGCTGACAGTTCTCCATGACCGCCATCACCGTCCGGCCTATGGCGAGCCCTGAGCCGTTGAGGGTATGTACGTACTCCGTCTTCCCCTTCCCTGTCTTGTAGCGGATCTTCGCCCGTCGGGCCTGGAAGTCCTCGAAATTGCTGCACGACGAGATCTCCCTGTAGATGCCCTGGCCAGGCAGCCAGACCTCGATGTCGTAAGTCTTGGCCGAAGAGAATCCGAGGTCGCCCGTGCTGAGGACGGAGACCCGGTAGTGGATGTTGAGTCTCTTGAGCACGTCCTCTGCGTCGAGGAGGAGCCCCTCGAGCTCATCGTAGGAATCCTCTGGCTTCGTGAACTTGACGAGCTCCACCTTGTTGAACTGGTGCTGCCTCGTGAGGCCCCTCGTATCCTTGCCGTGCGCCCCCGCCTCTTTTCTGAAGCACGGCGTATACGCGGCGAACTTGATGGGCAGATCCTGCTCTCTCAAGATCTCCTCCCTGAATATGTTCGTCACCGGCACCTCCGCAGTGGGTATGAGAAAGTAGTCGGGGTCTGCGAGCTTGAAGAGCTCATCTTCGAATTTGGGGAGCTGCCCCGTGCCGGTCATGCTCTCCCTGTTGACCATGAAGGGTGGAAGGACCTCTGTGTAGCCGTGCTCAAGCACGTGGAGATCGAGCATGAAATTGATGAGGGACCGCTCGAGGAGCGCCCCGTATGATTTGTACAGGGTGAAGCGCGATCCCGTGATCTTGGCTGCCCTTTTGAAATCGAGGATGTCCAGCTTTTCGCCGAGGTCCCAATGGGCAAGGGGCTGGAAAAGGAAAGCCGGCTTCTCCCCCCACACCTTGACCACCTCGTTCTGTTCGTCGCCCGCACCCTTCGGAACCGATCCGTGGGGGATGTTGGGTATCTCGAGGCTGCGCATCTCCCACTCCGCCTCCACTACCTTCAGCTGCTGCTCCATCTCCTCTATGCGTTTCCCAAGGCTCCGGACCCGCTCAATGCGGTCGCCCGCATCGGCCCCTGATTTCTTGAGGCGCGCGACCTCGTCGGACACGACGTTCCGCTCATTCTTCATGGCCTCCGCTGCCTTGATCAGGTCCCTTCTCTTCTCATCGAGTCCGATGAGCCCATCGAGATCGAAGGCAGCTCCCCTGTCCCTCAGGCTTTCCCGAACCACATCCGGCTTTTCTCTTATCAGTCTGGGGTCGAGCATTTAGTCCTCCAGCAGTTCCCTGTTGAATTCAAGGGGCGAAAAGAGGTAGAGCACGCCGCTTCCCGAATATACGGGCTGCCCCTCCACGAGTATCTGGACCTTTTTCACGTTGTGAAAGCTCTCTATGAAGGAGTCTACGATGCTGTACGTCATGGAGATCTCCCTCTCCGGGGAGCTCAGTCCTATGAATTCCTCGGAGACGTTCAGATACAGCACACCGTCGCTCCCCAGGGCCATGTCGTACATCTTCAGCCGGTCCGGGATGCACCCGGCCTCCTTCAGCTCCCGGAAAAGCACAGCTGCCTTGGCCTGGTCCGAGGGCTGCCGGTGCACCTCGACGAGCTTTCTCTGGAGCTTCCCCCCTTCCCGCGGAACGAATACGGTGATGGCATCGCCCTCGATCTGCGGCTTCCTTTCCACGCCCCGGGGAGCAGGCCGGTCCTGGTAGAGGTAGAAAGCCAGGCCCGCTGCGGCGAGGATGACCACGACTGAAGCCCCTGCGACGAGCCGAGTTCTGGTCATGGGAGGGGTCCTTTGCCTGCAGCCCCCCGAGAGCGCCATTCCTTTCGATCGAGAAAAAGGGAGGCGAAGGTCCTGGCTAGCAGGGCTGATATGTCTTCCAGGGCGCTCCCTTTTATGGCGGCAATCTCTTCGACCACCCGGCAGACGTAGGCAGGCTCGTTCCTCCTTCCCCTGTGGGGCTCGGGAGCGAGGAAGGGCGCGTCAGTCTCTGACAGGAGCCTTTCTGTGGGCACATAGCGCAACACCTCTGCCAGTCCTGACTTCCTGTACGTCACCGTACCGGGTATCGAAAGGAAGGCACCCAGGTCGAGCAGTTTCCGTGCCGTATCGAGATCGTACGAGTAGCAGTGGATGATAATCGGGTGGATGGCCGCCTCTTTGAGGACCTGGAGGGTCTCTGCCCGGGCGTTCCTGGAATGGATGATGAGGGGAAGCCCGCTTGCGCGGGCCAAGGGTATCTGCCTCCTGAAGGCCTCCATTTGGGCTTTCCTCGGCGCGTAGTTCCGGTAAAAGTCGAGCCCTACCTCGCCGTAGCCGACTACTCTGGGGTGAGGGAGGTATCCTCTGATCCTTTCTTCCAATGCGTCCGAATAGGCTCCCGCATTGTGGGGGTGGATGCCAAGGGCCGCGTATACGGAAGGGTGGCCTTCCGCGATCTCGAGGGCCTTCGAAAAGTAACGCTCCTCGGTTGCCACGGTGAGCATGTACGAAACACCCGCATCTCGCGCCCTGCCGAGGACCGCCTCGCGGTCCCCGTCGTATTCTTCCATCTCAAGGTGGCAGTGCGAATCGAAGAACATGGGAATTTATAGCACATAGGCGAGGGTTGTGCAATTGACGCCATTGCGTACAGAAGAATCCAAGAGCACCGTGCGGCTGGCCGAACGGAGAAGACGCTTCTTTCGTACCCGTTCTTTAAGTTGGCGCGCCGTGATTCCGATAAAGTAGCCATGGAATGAGCCTTGCCTGAAGCACTGGGTCGCAAGGGGTGCCAATCCAGGACGCCCCTTTAGGGGGCTGAAACGAAAAGGTCAAGAGGATACCTATGGCAGCGGGCATGTCGAATATTCTTCTCGAAACCGGGACGAACGAAGTAGAGATCCTCGAGCTCTTCATCGACGAGGGGCAATACACGGGCTACTACGGGGTGAACGTTGCCAAAGTGCTGGAAATCATTCCCTTGCCCTCGAATATCATGCGGCCACCACACCTGAAGGGCACCTTCGCCTGGGGGATCTTTAATCACCGCGGCAAGATCGTCGCTCTCCTCGACCTGGCCGCGTGGTTGAAGCGGCCGAGGGCAGAAAACGCGCAGCCAAAGGTCCTTATCACGGAGTTCAACAGCACCATAACCGCCTTTCTCGTATCCGGCGTTACGAGGATCCATCGGGCCACGTGGAGCGACATAAGGCCTCTTGATGGCTATGCTGAGGGCCTGAGCGACTCAGTCACGGGCGTCATAGAGTTGGACGACAAGCTCGTCTTTCTTCTCGATCTGGAAAAGGCGATAGGCGATCTGAACCCGCAGCTGGCCATATCGAATCCCGTTCAGCCAGTGGGCCACATGGTGGCCGGCGACTTTGAGCCCATCAAGGTGCTCCACGCCGACGATTCCGTGGTCATTCGGAATACCCTGAGGCGTCGGCTGGAAGAGAATGGCATGTTCTCGGTCCGGTCCGTCACCAACGGCGAGGAGGCATGGTCGTACCTCACGGAAGCGAAGACGAAAAGCGAGGCCGAGGGGGGCACCTTGAGCGATTTCGTCGACATTGTCCTGACGGACATCGAGATGCCTGGCATGGACGGCTACCATCTGTGCAAGCGCGTGAAAGACGATCAGTATCTGAAATCTCTTCCCGTAGTGCTTTTCTCCTCCCTGATCACTGAGAAGCTGGTCCATAAGGGAAAGACCGTCGGCGCGGACGGCCAGTTCTCGAAGCCCGACCTTTCGCTGATGCAATTCATGAAGGAAGCAGTCGAGAGGAGAAGGCAAACGGTCCAGTAAGCCTGCGACGAGTGCCCGATAGGCACCCGGCCGACCGCATGTTCGCACGTCGCGATCTGCGGGGAAGGAGAGTTCTGGGTGTATCGGCCGACCGCATGTTCAGATCGATCCGCCCCCTGACCACTCCTGTACCGGCCTCCCCGCTACCCCGTGGCAATGTGGCTCCCTCTCAACGTGTCTCGATAGATGGGGGTACTCCGCTACGGCTTGAGCCTCGCGATCCTGACGATGAGGAAGCATAGGCTCGCAAAGGCTCAAAGGAAGGACGATTTTTGGGGCCTGGCCGGGCCGCCCCCCTTCCACACGTTGTACTTGAGGATACAGTAGACGGCCTTGAGCCCGTCCTTCCAGTTAATTTTCTTCCCTTCCCGGAAGGTTCTCCCGTGGTATGAGATGCCCACCTCGTAGATCCGCACGCCAGGCACCCGCGCAATCCGTGCCGTCACCTCCGGCTCGAACCCGAAGCGCTTTTCCCTGAGGTCGAGGGATTTTATGATCTCAGTGCGAAAGAGCTTGTAGCAGGTCTCCATGTCAGTGAGGTTGAGGTTCGTAAAAGCGTTCGAGAGGAGCGTAAGGAGCCGGTTGCCCACGGTATGCCAGAAGAAGAGGATCCTGTGTGGATTGCCCCCAATGAAGCGGGAGCCATAGACCACATCGGCAAAACCGTCCATGACCGGCTTAAGGAGCAGGTTAAATTCCCGGGGGTCGTATTCAAGGTCGGCATCCTGAATAATGAGGAAATCGCCTGTGGCCTTCCGTATGCCTGTGTGGATAGCCGCGCCTTTGCCCATGTTCTTCTCATGCCTGGTGTAGCTGATAGGTACCTCGGGATGGCTGCGCCTGTATTCGAGAATCGCCTCCTCAGTGTTGTCGCGCGAGGCGTCGTTCACGACAATCAGTTCCTTTTCGATATCGCCGGCCAGCCGGACCTCCCGTATCTTTTCCAGCATTTCGGCCACGAAAGGGCCCTCATTGTAGACAGGCATGATGATGGATAGTTTCATGGCGCCGGTCAGGGAGTTCTATTGGTTTTTCGATGGAACGGGAAGATCTTAAGGATAATTCGCCCCTTCATCCTTTGCCGGATGGGGTCTTTCTGAGCCGGAGCCTTTTTCACAGGAGCAGCTCTATCTGGCCTTTGAGGACCTGGTCGGCCCAGTCGAGCTGCTGGCTCTGCTGCTGTGCCGGATCGATGACCACCTGAACGGGGAGGCGCAGGACGGATGGGCTCTTCCAGCTGGCCGCGTAGCTCTCGTAGTACCTGCCGAAAAGCTTCAGGAACTGCGGCACGATGATCCTGTTTATCCTGCCGTAGTCCTCCGCCTGCAAGGCCTGGAGGTATTCCATCCGCAGCTTCAGGAGGATGTCCGAATCGGGTGTGTGCTCAGGTGCGTCCATCTGCCTCTCCCATCCATCGCTCCTTCTTCCACCTAGCATAGTATAATCGTGCGCCCAACGCAATGGGGCCGACTGGCCTGACCCACCCCCCCCTTGTTCCCACCGGACATTGTATGCTACTATAGCTCGCCGGGTGTGCCTG
>CAYZAF010000362.1:0-1981 GCA_964476435.1 uncultured Syntrophaceae bacterium | reverse complement strand
GCACATCGGTGCCAGAGCCCATGGTGGAGCACTACCTGCGGCTCCTCGATGCCCTTGGGGTCGCAAGGGACATTGAGGAACCCCTTTTGAGAGTGACTGAGGACGAGGAGCGCAGGTTCGACGAGCGCTTCCTGGACGTGGCCGGCGACTACGTGGTCTTCATTGCCGGGGCTCAGTACGGGCCCTCGAAGCAATGGCCTGGTGAGCATTTTGCTGCCCTTGCCGATCTGCTCATCGAGCAATGCAAGGTCAGGGTATACCTCGTACCGGGGAAGGGTGAGGAGGGGATCGCCCGCCGCATCTCCGAGAATGTAAGGCACAGGGAATCGGTGGAGGTGAAGGAGATGGATGTGAGGGACCTCAAGGTCTGCCTCGGCCGGGCTTCCCTGGTAATAGGCAATGATACGGGGCCCTGCCATATCTCTGTGGCTCTCTCCGTGCCCACCATCGTCATCCTGGGCCCAATGGACGAGCGATACACTTTCTATAAGAGCCCCTATGTCCATCAGGTGGCCAAGGAATTGCCCTGCAGGCCCTGCAACAGGAAGGCGTGCGACAGGGATCACGAGTGCTTGAGGGGCATCACCCCGGAACAGGTCATGGGAAAGGCAGAGGAGGTTTTCAGGTGCCAGGCCGGTCGCGATTGATCGAGCGGTTCAGGAGGAAGCGCATCTGCGTCGTTGGGGACGTGATCGCCGATATCTACATCTACGGAAAGCCCCACAAGCTCTCGCGGGAGGCCCCGGTCCTCGTGATCAAATACGAGGAAGAGCGCGTATACCCGGGGAGCGCCGGCAACACCATCAACAACCTCCTGGCCCTGGGCGCCCATGTCTTTCCCGTGTCGTGCATCGGCCGGGACGAGGCCGGGGATATGATCATCGAGCAGCTCTCGGCCCACAAGAAGATCAACCTCGAAGGCATCGTCAGGTACGAGGGAAGAACGGTCACCAAGACGAGGATCCTCGCCGGGGACACCCACACCTCCAAGCAGCAGGTGATAAGGGTGGACAGGGAGAGTGAGCGGCCCATCTCCGACGCGGTTCGCAGACAGCTCAAGAAGCGGCTCCTCGATGTCATGCCCAGCGTGGACGCGGTCGTCCTGTCCGACTACGAGTACGGGCTCGTGGACCGGGAGATCATGGGCCTCGCATGCGCGTGCGCCCGGGAGAAGATCGTCGTCGGCGACTCGAGGCACAACCTGAAGGAGTTCAAGGGGATAACGCTCATCACTCCCAACGAGTCCGAGGCTTACGCGTTATCCGGCCTCGACGAAGGCCGGAGCGTGGAAGAGGTGGGCTCGAGCATCATGGCCGCCATGGATGTTTCGGCCCTGCTCATCACGAGGGGGAACAAGGGCATGAGCCTCTTCCTCCGGGACGGCTCCGTGCACCACATACCGATCTCGGGAAGCGACGAGATTGCCGATGTGACGGGTGCGGGGGACACGGTGGCTGCCACGGTCACCCTCGCTCTGGCGACCGGCGCAGACTTCTACACCGCATCGAGGATAGCCAACCACGCGGCGGGGATCGTAGTGATGAAGAGGGGCACCGCAGTCGTTACGTACGAGGAATTGAGAAAAGTGGTAGAGAAAGATGGGACTCTGGGTGCCTAGCATCGAGATCATGAAAGCTATTGTCGAAGAGGAGCGCGCCAAGGGCAAGAAAATCGTTTTCGGCAACGGATGCTTCGACCTCATCCACGTGGGCCACATAAGGTACCTCAGGGCGGCCAAGGCGCTCGGGGACATACTCGTGATCGCGGTCAACGACGACGAGTCCCTCGTGGCCTTAAGAAAACGGGCAAGCGTCATCACGCCCCTGGAGGAGAGGATCGAGATCCTCGCGGCTCTGACGCCTGTGGACTACGTGATCGCCTTCAAGGAGCCGACCGTAGAGAGGCTCCTTCAGGAGCTGAAGCCCCACATCCACGCGAAGGGGACCGACTATACGACGGAGACCGTGCCGGAGCGGGAGGT
>CAYZAF010000361.1:0-2724 GCA_964476435.1 uncultured Syntrophaceae bacterium | reverse complement strand
TCTCGCTCATGCCCCATTCGCAGACCATCTTTCGCGCGATCTCCGTTGCCCGCTCGATGTCATTGCCCGCGCCGGTCGTCAGGTGGTTGAGGACGACCTCCTCCGCTGCCCTGCCGCCGAGGAGGATGGTGATGTCGTCGAGGAGATACTCTTTAGAATACGTGTGCCTTTCATCGATGGGGAGCTGCTGCGTGAGGCCGAGGGCCCTCCCGCGGGGGATGATAGTGACTTTGTGGATGGGGTCGGAATTGGGCGTGAGCTTCGCCACAAGGGCGTGTCCGGCCTCGTGGTAAGCCGTATTCCTCCTCTCGGCATAGGGGATGATCATGCTCCGCCGCTCGACGCCCATGAGCACCTTGTCCTTCGCTTCCTCGAGATCGTCGATCTCAATCTCCTTCTTGTTTTGCTTCGCAGCGATCAGGGCTGCCTCGTTGACGAGGTTGGCAAGGTCTGCCCCGGAAAAACCGGGGGTGCCCCTGGCTATGACCGACAGGTCTATGGTCTTTGAAAGGACGGTTTTCTTCGTGTGCACGCCGAGGATTTCCTCCCTCCCCTTGACATCGGGGATGGGCACGACGATCTGTCTGTCGAACCTGCCGGGTCTTAAGAGCGCGGGGTCGAGGACGTCGGGCCTGTTCGTGGCCGATATGACGATCACGCCGCCGTTCGACTCGAAACCGTCCATCTCCACGAGGAGCTGGTTGAGGGTCTGCTCCCTCTCGTCGTGGCCTCCGCCGAGACCCGCACCCCTGTGTCTGCCTACCGCATCGATCTCGTCGATGAAGATGATGCACGGGGCGTTCTTCTTTCCCTGGGTAAAGAGGTCGCGCACGCGGGAGGCGCCCACGCCCACGAACATCTCCACGAAATCAGAGCCGCTGATGCTGAAGAAAGGCACGTTGGCCTCACCCGCAATGGCCCGGGCCAGAAGGGTCTTGCCCGTTCCCGGCTGGCCCACGAGGAGCACGCCTTTCGGTATCCTGCCCCCAAGCTTCGTGAACCGCTTCGCATCACGAAGGAACTCGATAATCTCCTCGAGCTCTCCCTTTGCCTCCTCGATCCCGGCCACATCCTGGAAGGTTACCCTGTTCTCTCTACCCGTGGCCATCCGGGCTTTGCTCTTGCCGAAAGCGAGGGCCTTCCCGCCGCCGGCCTGCATCTGCCTCATGAAGAAGATCCAGACCCCGATGAGAAGAAGCATGGGGAACCAAGAGACGAAGATGGACTGCCATATGCCCGATTCATCGTCCGGCTTCGCCTGTATCCTGACCCTGTGCTGCGTCATGAGCTTTACCAGATCGGGGTCGTCGGCGGCAAAGGTCTTGAACTCCCGCCCGTCTTTGTACACGCCGCTTATGTTCTTTCCCTGGATGGTAACTGCAGACACCTGATCTGCGTTGAGGGACTCCAGGAAATCGCTGAACGCCACGTTCTCGTATTGCTTATGCGGTCTGTGGTAGATGTTGAAAAGGAAAAGTATAAGAAGGATAATAAAAAGCCAGACGAAAATGCCTTTGTTGAACGGGTTGATGCCTTTGCTCTTCATACGTAAGGGTTCTAACATAAAATCCGTTTGGTTTCAATAGACTGCCGGGGAAAAGGGGAAGGAGGATGAGAGGAGAGATGATCGACAAGACGTCTGGCCGGAAAGCCGTGGTTCTCGGCATCGTCGGCTCCATGAGGAGAATGGGGAACTGCGAGCTTTTCGTAAAAGCAGTATCGAAGCATATACCCCTGGCGCATGACCTACGGCTCGTGCGCCTGGGGGACCTCAACATCCTCCCTTGCAGGGGCTGCTACGCCTGCATCGAGGCAGGGACGTGCCGCATCGCCGATGATCTGCCTTTCCTTATCGACCAGATCGTCGCGGCTGACGCCCTCATCATTGCCTCTCCTGTCTACTTTCTCGGGACCCATGGCAACGTGAAGCGCCTCCTCGATAGGGCCTTCGCTTTCTTTTCCGCCCTGGAAAGGCTTCCGAGAAAGCCCTGTCTCCTCGTCAACGTGTACGGAATGAAAGACAGGATAGGCGCCTCTCCCCAGGCGCTCCTTACGCTGGCCTCCTTCCTCGGCCTCGAGGTAAGGGCGAGCGTCGGCGTGAAGGCAGCCTTGCCTGGAGACATCCTCGCAGCGCGGAAGAGTAGGGACGCGGCGCAGAGGCTCGGGCTGCTTCTTTTCGGCGGGAAAAAGGCTGCGACCCAGGGAAGGGCGTGCCCTTTCTGCGGGAATGACATCATCCGCGTCAGAAGGCTGGACTTTATGTGCACCCTCTGTCACGGGTCGTTCTCCTTCGACGGAAAGGGTAGACCCGTCAAGGGGAAGCCCGGATGGGACGTGGGGAATATAGGATTCGTGCGCGAGCACCGGCAGTGGCTGAAAGGGATGAAAGAGCGCTTCCTGGCGATCAGGAAGGAGCTTGTCCGCCTTGCCCTCCCGTACCGGGACATGGGCCGATGGGTGGAACCTTAAGAGAACAGATCCCGGGAGCCTGTAGCCGAACCGGCAGTTGAGGGAAGTCCAGTTGAGGTGCGCATCCACGGGGGAGCCCCAATCGCCTTTAGCCCCTTGGGCAATCATTGGATTTCTTCAGGGAGAGTGAGCATGGGAATGGATCGATTCGGAAAGGACCTGACGCAAGGGAGCATCCCTCGCCATCTCCTCACGTTCTCGATCCCCATGCTCCTCGGGAACCTCATCCAGATCGGCTACAGCGTGGTTAACACC
>CAYZAF010000360.1:0-2624 GCA_964476435.1 uncultured Syntrophaceae bacterium | reverse complement strand
AACCCGACGATCACCGCCTCAGCGGGCACGGGCGGCACCATCTCCCCCACTGGCGCTGTCTCAGTGACCTATGGGGGTAGCCAGACCTTCACCATCAGCCCGAACAGCAACTACCAGATCAGCAGCGTGTCGGTGGACGGCGGCTCCTCGGTGGGCCCGGTCAGCTCCTACCAATTCACGAACGTCACGGCAAACCACACGATAGCAGCGACCTTCACCGCCCTTTCCGGCGGCTCGACATCCGATCCTCCAGGCGCTGCTGCTTCCGCAGCCGATCCTCCGAGCGGCGGTGGTGGAGGAGGTGGCGGCGGCTGCTTCATCGCAACGGCCGCCTACGGCTCGTATCTCGATCCTCATGTCATGGTCCTTAGGGTATTCAGGGACAGGTACCTTCTGACGAACTTTCCTGGCAGGGCATTCGTAGCCTTCTATTACCGCCACTCCCCGCCCATCGCGGATTCGATAAGGCGACATGAGGGCCTGAGAATGGTCACAAGGGTGGCCCTTACGCCGCTCGTATACGGTCTTGACTATCCTTGCATGCCTCTGCTCGTCCTCGCCCTTGGGGTGGTTATCGCCATCAATAGGCGAAAGGGTCGGGAATCTCAATAGGACCGAGCGCTGCCGGTCGTAATCTCACCAACTTCTGGATGTTTTCTGATTGATAACAAAATCGTATCCCGGGAGGCCGACTCTTTTTCTGCTTGCGCAATCGCCTAGCCCGTGGTAATGAAGAAGAAGATGGAGAGGGGAGCTTATTGATGGGTAACGCAACAATCGTCATGGCAGGAGCTACCGGCAATCTCGGCGGCCGCATCGCGAAAGCGATCCTCGAACGGGAAGGCAGTGTGAGGGCGATTGTCCGCCCCGGAAGCGACCCTGATAAGGTCAACACGTTGCGGGATAAAGGCGCGACGATCGCATCCGTGGACTTCAACGACATTCCTGAGTTGACCAAGGCATGCCTGGGTGCGTCGTGCGTCGTCTCTAGCCTGTCAGGGCTGCGGGACGTAATCGTTGAGGCGCAGACATTGTTGCTCCGGGCAGCTGTCAAGGCTGGGGTGCCACGCTTTATCCCGTCCGACTACTCCATCGATTTCACGAAAATACCTCCTGGAACAAACCGCAATCTTGATCTGCGTCGAGAGTTCCACGAGCGTCTCGACAAGGCCCCGATTGCCGCTACCTCGGTCCTCAACGGTATGTTTACCCATCTTTTGACCGGCGAGGCGCCGGTCGTTCTCTTCAAATTGAAGCGAGTTGTTTACTGGGGGGACGCTGATCAGCTCCTGGACTTTACGACCATGGATGATTCCGCCACGTTCACCGCAGCCGCGGCTCTCGACCCTTCTACCCCAAGATTCCTGCGCATTGCAGGAGATCAGATCAGCGCCCGTGGGTTGGCGGACGTCGCCAGTGAGGTGACCGGGAAGAGGTTCCGCCTGTTTCGAGCAGGAAGCCTGAGGAGATACGAAATACTGATCAAAATAGCGCGATCGCTATTCCCGCAAAAAGGCGCATTGTATCCACCATGGCAAGGTATGCAGTATATGCACAATATGTTCAGCGGGCGCACGAAGCTCGAGCCGCTCGACAACGAGCGGTACCCAGGAATGCGATGGACAACGGTGCGGGATGTCCTAGCGGCCCGGTAATCGCTTTCCGCTCCCACAAACCTCTTGCAAGCGGAAGAGGCCCATGAACAAACCCGGCGCCACTCTATGCAACGTTGCCTGACCGCGGTCATGGATCCGATTGCCCCGTTTTTCGAGTTGACAGACAAGGTCACGGTTGTATAATCGAGAATAACCCTAAAAAAAACGTTGAATAACTCGGCTGTACTAGAGACTAAGGCGGATATTGAGGGGATTGGCGAGAGCTCTCCAATCCATGATGGCTCTCGTCTCGGCCCACAGCACGTCTTCAGCTGACAGGCTTAGCGCCTCTGTTTCGTCGTCCATGTGGTCGTAGTCCTGCCTGTCCGCTTTCTCGGCCAGAGCAAGGAGTATACCCAGGACGCCTTTCCTTTCCGTCAACGCGTCCTGGATTTCTTGGACGAGGTTCAGCTTTTCTGTCACTTCACTGGCCTTCATGTTGAAAAACACGTTCATGAAGGAGAGCATTCCCGTGATGAAGGCTCTGTCGGCAAAATCCTTCTTTCCTGCCTTCTGCGCCAGGGACTCCATCAGCCTGCTCCGTACCAGGGCCTTCTCGATCAAAGGGTGAGACTGTGCGTCCCTGTCTACGGCGAAGAGGAGGAGAACCACCCATTTTTGAAGATTTTCGTATCCCAGAAGGGCGATGGCCTGTCCGATGGAGGCAACCTTCGGGCCCACTCGAAAGAAGGCGGAATTCATGAGCCGAAGCAGTCCGTAAGCAAGCTTCGGATTGTTTTTGAACGTTCTCTCGATGACGTTCACATCCTGGCTTGTCCGAAGGTCATTGAACAGCTGCAGCAGGACCTCCTGAGAGGACGATATGGAGGGCGACCCGTCTCCGGAAGACTTCATGAAGAAAGGTCCTTGAAAGAGCTCAAAGCCCAGGTCTCGGTATTGGGCGAAGCTCTCTCCGTCCTCCACGGACGCTGCGATGAGCTTGGCAGGGAGCCCCTCGAAGAGGGCAAG
>CAYZAF010000359.1:0-4446 GCA_964476435.1 uncultured Syntrophaceae bacterium | reverse complement strand
TCTAAGGCGCTAGAGACCCTCCCGCCTCGCTTCTTCCAGGAGCGCTTTCTGTCTGTCCGTGAGCTTACGGGGCACGTCGATAGTCACCTCCACATACTCGTCGCCCCTTCCCTGTTTCATATCGGGCACTCCCAGGCCTTTGAGACGCACCTTGGCACGCGCTTTCATACCCGGGGGTATCCTGATCTGCTTGGGCCCGTCTATGGTTGGGACCTCTACGCTGCCGCCTAGAAATGCATCGGTCATCCGCACCTCTTTCGTGACGTAAAGGTCGTTCCCCTCTCTTCTGAAAACCGGATGGTCCGCTACTTTTACCGTAACGTACAGGTCTCCGGTCCTTGACGTATAGGGATCCACGCTCCCTTTGCCGTGAAGCCTCAATTTTTGGCCCGTGCTTATGCCTTTCGGGATCTTTACCTTGATCTCTTCCCTGCCCCTCTGGCTCGCGAAGTTGAGGACCTCCTCAGCCCCCCGCATCGCGTCCATGAAGGGGATCTCAAGGTCGTAGTGCAGATCGAGCTCGCCCTGAGTGGTGCGCTCCCTCGCGACGAAGTCGCCGAAGTCATGGACCCGCCTGCCTCCCCTTCCGGCCTGCCTGCCGGCTTCCGGTCCACCGGCCTGCCTGCCGAAGATCATGCTGAATATGTCCCCGGTCCCGAATCCGAGGTCTTTGAAAAGATCGCCTACGTTGAAACCCCTGTATATATCCTCCTGGCTGTACCGCTGCTGGAAGCCGCTCATGCCGTACGTGTCGTATTCCTTCCGTTTATCCTTGTCGCTTAAGACCGCGTACGCCTCGTTGATCTGCTTGAAGTGCTCTTCCGCACCCTTGTCGCCCGGGTTGCGGTCAGGGTGATACTTGAGCGCCAGCTTGCGATACGCCTTCTTTATGTCGTCCTCAGACGCGGTTTTCGGAACGCCGAGAAGCTCATAGTATTCCTTCTTAGCCATGGTCACCACCTGCGCAAGCGATATATTCGCCGATCTTTCTTCCAAGCGTCTCGGCTACGCTGCTGCACTTCACCTTCATGATGTAGACGACCGGCCGCTCCATGTCGAATTCTGAGATGGTTTCATAGTTTCCCATCCCCTTTGCGATGACGAGACTGCCGTCCTCCCAGCACTCCAACACCCTCCCTGACATCTCTTCCCTTCTGATGCCCACCTCATCGCTTCCTGTGGAGACGATGTCGCCACACATTTGCGCTGCGCCGAATCTCTCCACGTCGGCCATGGACATGTCGTTCTGCACCGGGTGGGCCTTCACTGCGTAGAAGACCTTCTTCCCCATGCCTTTCAGAAGCCTTACCAGAGGCAAATCGAACACGAAATCGCCAATGTTGTCCCCGAGCACCAATACCTTCCCCCTAGTATAAACCTGAGCCTCTATGTTAGCCATGTCGCAGCTGAACGGGAAGGGATCGACGGCATAGGTGTGTTCCACAAAGAAGTCGCCGCCATTCCCGAAGGCGGACGACTGGAGCGCCCCCCAAAGGGTGTCGGGGAAGGTGCCTTTGAGGCGCTCCGCGCTATCCAGGGCCCGTCGAAACTCCACCTCTTTGCCATCGGCAAAAGGGTCTTCCACCCCAGTCTCTTGCCGCACGAACTTGAGGAGGCGATTGGAGACGTCAGTGGGAGTGCGATCAACAGAGAGGAGGCTATCGACCAGATCCAGCGCGCGCGCAGTGAGCCTATCGTTGCCTCTTGACAACGTCACTACCCTTCTGGCCAGATCCTTCAAGCAGTCTCTACAGCGGGGCAGCACCCTCATCGCGCTCTCGCAGTTCTTAACAATATAGCCCAGGGCCTTTACAATGGAAACCGAAAAAAATAGAATATCCTATGCCAATTTACGAATACCACTGCGATGCGTGCAAGAAGACATCGTCGTTCCTCCTCCTCAGGGCAAGCGAGGAGATCGAGCCGTTCTGCAAGCATTGCGGGTCGACGGCCGTGAAAAGGATCCTTTCCCGGGTGAGCCTGCCCAAGAGCGAAGAGAAGAGGATGGAGAGCCTTCTCGACCCCAGCAGGCTCGGCGATCTTGACGAGAATGATCCGCGGTCTGTCGAGAGGCTGATGAAGAGGATGGGGGGCGAGTTGGGCGATGAACTGGGCGAAGGGTTCGAGGAGGAGATGGAAGAGGCCTTCTCGCAGGAGGACGCTAGCTCCGAAGGAGATTTGTAAGCGGCCCTTTCCCTGCCCTCAGCAGGTTCACCCTGTCGTCGACGAGGCTCACTACCGTCGACGGCTCTCCTATGATAAGTCCGCCGTCTATCACGAAAGCGATCTGTCCGCCGAAATACCGCTCTATGTCTTTAGGGTCACACGGGGCATCCTGTCCGATGACCTTTGCGGTAGTATTGATTATGGGTCTCCCGAGGAGGTTGACGAGAGATAGAGGGACGGGGTGGTCCGGCATCCTCACTCCCACCTCTTTCTTGCTCGTCATGAGCAGCCTCGGCACTATCCTCTTAGCGTTCAGAATGAAAGTATAGGCGCCCGGGAGCGTGCTCTTCAGGACCTGAAAGGCGAAATCCGTGAGGATTGCATACGTGCTTATGTCTTTTATGTCTCGGAAAATGAGACTGAGGGGCCTTTTCTCGCTCAAGCCCCTCATGGCGTAAAGCGCCTTTATCGCCTTGATATTGAAAAGATCGCACCCCAGACCGTAGAACGTATCGGTCGGGTAGCCGATAATGGCCCCGCTCTCGAGACTCTCCTTGATAAAGGCCGTTGTTTTCCTTTTGGGCCGCGCCGGGTTCCATTCGACGATCATCTCTTCCTCCCTGCGTATCTGGCGATAGCGCGCCGCTGTCCCCTGATATCGAAGATGCCTTCCTCGTACGTCAGGGATTCCAGTTCGCTGAAGTATCCTCGCAGCTCCCCGTCGTCCAGGAGATAGCGCGGATCCCGCTGCCGGTCAATCTGGTTCTGCCTCTTCAGGAACGTCTCGTAAAGCATGAGGCCGCCGGGAGCGAGAAGCCGGATGAGCCCGGCCATGATGGCCCTTTCGAGGAAGTAAAAGACGAGGACCACCCCTGCGACACCTTCCCTGAAAGGGAGAAGAAGGGCGTCACCGCGTACGAGGCACATCTCCAGCCCTTCTCTATCCGCTGCCCTGCGGGCTTGGGCAATCGCCTCGCCTGACTTTTCCAGGCCGCACACGCGCAATCCCCATCGGGCCAGAAAGAGAAGATCGCGGCCTCGGCCTGCGGCCACGTCGATGACGGGCCTGTCCCGGGGCATGAGCGGTGCGTAGCAACGGACCAGTTCGTGGGCTTCCATTGATCTGCCTCGGAAGCCTTCCCTATACCGCTTATCCCAATCAGGCTCCAAGAAGCTGCCTCCCGTTGTCGTAAAGGAGCCTCTGTCTTGCCTCTTCGTCAAGGCCCTCGAGGTCTGGCTTATAACGGGCGAGGGTCAACAGGGGATAGTCGGAGCCGAAGAGCACTTTCCTGGTCAAGAACCGGTCTGCAAAGGCGTAGAGATCTTTCGAGTAGAGAAACGGCGCAGCGGCGAGGTCATAGTAGACATTGGAGAATGCCGATCTGATCTCCGGCATGAGCTCATAGAAACAGATGCCGCCCCCCATGTGGGCAAGGATCATCTTCAAGGCGGGATGGGACTGCACAAAAGAGGCGACCTCGGCGAAATCGGCCTGGGTCTTCCCCGCGTAAAGGTGGCCCACCTGCTCATTCAGATGAAGCATGAGCACCATTCCCTTCTGCTCCAGGTACCTCGCAAGCCCCTCGAGGCCCATGCGCTCGCTCTTTCCAAAGCCCCCAAGGTAATAGGCCAGCTCCCCCACGCCCCGGGCACCCTTTTCGAAACAGCGGTCCGCCTCAGTGAGGGCAGCCGCCTCATCCCGCCGGTCGACCATCACGAAGGGGAGCACCCTTTTGTCCGATCGGGCCACCTCGAGTACGTAGTCGTTGGCGAGACGAATCAATCCCCTGTCCTCGAAAGGAAAACCGGTAACAGCCGCCCTATCGACCCCCTCTTCTTCCATGTAGGAGAAAAGGCCTGTCCCGTCTGCCATCTTCGCCCGCGGCTGTCCGTACAGCAAAGAAAAGCCGCTCTCCCTCGAAGCTATACGATCCCTCTTCCGTATCAATTCAGGCGGGAATATGTGCGTGTGAGCATCGAGGACCGGCATACCTTATTATAAGGTCTGAGGACTCCTATTAGAAATGGATTTTTTGCAGCTGTCGTGCTATATAAGGTGACCATGGGCGTCAGAATAGTCTTTTTTGACTGCGATGGGACCCTGACCGACGTGAGGAGCAGCTGGCAGTATCTTCACGAAAGGCTCGGCCTTTGGGATGAGAATGCGGACGAGTATCAGCGCATGTTCCGGACCGGCCGAATCGACTACCACGAGTTCTGCAAAAGGGATGCTGCGCTGTGGAAGGGCCTCTCCGAGAAGCGGATTCTCGAGATAACGGC
>CAYZAF010000358.1:0-4590 GCA_964476435.1 uncultured Syntrophaceae bacterium | reverse complement strand
CCCGAGGTATGCCTGGATCACCCTCCGGTCCCTCTTGATCTCGTGGGGCGACCCTTCGGCGATCTTCCTGCCGAAGTCCATGACCACCAGCCTGTCGGAGAGGTTCATGACGAGCCTCATCTGATGCTCGATGACGATGATCGTGAGAAGGAAGGCCTTCTTGATCTCCCGGATATCCCCCAGGAGCCCCTGGATCTCTCTTGGGTTCATGCCCGCCCCTGGCTCGTCGATGAGGAGGAGACGGGGTCCCAAGGCGAGAGCCCTCGAGAGTTCCAGCCTCCTCTGCTCCCCGTAAGGCAGGCTTCCAGCGGGCATGTCTGCCCTGTGGCTGAGGCGGAAGAGGCTCAAGAGCTCGAGGGCGCGCTCCCGCGCCTTTCTCTCCGCTGTCACATAACCGCGGGACTGAAGGAGAGCGCCTGCGGGCCCGTACCCCCCCTTGACGAGGAGGGGCACCGTAACGTTCTCGAGGACCGAAAGGCTTCCGAAGAGACGGAGGTTCTGGAACGTTCTCGCGATGCCGAGGGTGGCCGGCCGTGCGGGATCGATCGCGGTGATGTCCCGGCCGAAGAAGCGGACCTGTCCGCGGTTCGGCCGGTAGAGCCCCGTTATCAGGTTGAAGACCGTGGTCTTCCCCGCACCGTTCGGTCCGATGATGCCCACAGTCTCGTGCTCGTTCACGGAAAATGACAGGTCGTCGACAGCAGCCACCCCGCCAAAGCTCTTTTTCAGTCCGATGCATTCGAGGGCTTTCATGAAACCCTGTCGATACCCAGGAATCTCGATTCCTTTTGCGCCATGAGGCCGTTTGGTCTCCAGAACATGAGTACGATGAGCAGGATCGGGATGAGGACCCACCGGTACTCGAGCATACCCGAGGGCAGGACAATGCGCAGGCCCTCGATGAAGCCCACCCAGACGAGGCCAGCGAAGATAGTCCCCGTGATGCTCCCCATGCCTCCCACGATGACGATGATGAGGAAGTCTATGGACTTGAGGAAATCGAAATTCGAGGGGTGGAGAAACGAGTAGAGGTGGGCGTAGAGGCCGCCGGCGATCCCCGCAAGGAAGCAGCCGTACGTGAACGCCATGGATTTCATCCGGCCCGTGTTGATGCCGAACGCAGCGGACGCAAGCTCGTCATCCTTGATGCACTGCCAAAAAAGGCCGTACTTTGAGAAGATCACGTTCCTCGTCACGAGAACGAGGACGACTGTGACAGGAAGGACGAGGTCGAGGCTGGTTATCCTCGGTATGCCGACGAAGCCCCGGGCCCCGCCTAACGCGTCTATGAGCCTGTCCGAGTTGTCGAGGAAGACCCTCACGAAGATGCCAAAGCCCAGGGTGGCTATAGCGAGGAAGTCATCCCGCAGCCTTAAGATAGGGAAGCCGATGAGATAGCCTATGAGGGCGGAGAAAAGACCGCTTGCGAAAAGGACGGGCAGAAAGGGGAGGGCCGACCCGATGGAAAAGACGTGGGTCAGGTAGGCCGACATGTAGGCACCGATGCCGTAAAAGGCGGCCTGCCCCAGAGAGAACTGGCCGGTATATCCATAGATGACGTTGAGGCCCAGGCTGCCTATGATGACGATGAGGGCATAGAGGATTATCTGCTGGAGATACTCAGTGGCGAGCCCCGAGAGGAAGAGGCCCTTGAGGAGCACGTATACCACAACGGAAACAAGGAGCAATCTCCTCGCGCTCCTCAAGAAGCTCATACCTTTTCTATCCTGCGCCCGAAGATCCCGCTCGGCCTGAATAGAAGGACGAGAAGGAGGATGACGAAGATGAACCCGTCCCGAAACGTGGAGGAGAGGTAGGCGGAGACGAACACTTCGGAAACGCCTATGAGGAGGCCTCCGAGTACGGCGCCGTGTACGAGGCCTATACCCCCGAGCACCGCGGCGATAAAAGACTTTATGCCGGGCATGATGCCCATGAACACGTTGATCTGGGGGTAGGCGAAGCCGTAGAGGATGCCCCCCACTCCGGCGCAGGCCGTGCCAACGGCAAAGGTGAAGGAGATGGTGGCATCCACATTGATGCCCATGAGGGAAGCCGTTTCCTGGTCGTGGGAGAGGGCCCTCATGGCCCTTCCATGTTTCGAGCGGTAGACGAGGAGGTAGAGGAGGAAGAGGGAGGCTGCGGTCACGGAAAAGATGATGAGCTGGATGTTGGTGACAACGACCAGGGACGCATCATAGCCCGCCACGTCGAAGGGCCTCGGAAAGGCGATGTAGTTCGGGGTGAACATGGCATTGAGGCTCAGGAAGTACTCGAGAAAAAGGGAGACCCCCACCGCGGTGATGAGGAGCGATATGCGGGGGGCTGCCCTGAGAGGTTTGTACGCGATCTTCTCCACGAGCACGCCAAGCGCGGCAGTTGCCCCTATGGTGATCATGAAGACGAGGTAGATGGGGAGGTGCCACCTGGCAATGCAAAAGTAGGCCACGAAGGTGCCGAACATGAAGATGTCGCCGTGGGCAAAGTTAATGAGGCGCAGCACGCCATAGACCATGGTGTATCCCAGCGCGATGAGCGCGTAGACCGCACCGAGTTGCAGGCCGTTGATGAGCTGCTGGAGGGTATAACTGAGAAACTCCATTGGCCCTTTAAGGAACCGGACTAAAGAGAATAGGAGATCGCCGGGGGTCTCTCCTCCCCCTCGTCCGCGTCACGGATTAATGGTCGTCACGTACCTGGAGCCTTCCTTTTCCACTTGGAGGATGACCGCGGACTTGACCGCATCTCCCTTCTTGTCGAACCCTATGGTCCCCGTGACGCCGTGAAAGTTCTTCAATTCTGACAATGCCTTCGTGATCGCTTCTGCGTCAGCCTTCTGCACCTTGTCGAGCGTTTCGAGGACGATCATAGTTGCATCGTACGTAAGGGCGGCCAGGGCGTCCGGCGCGGCCCCGTGCTTCTCCTTGTACTGCCTGACAAACGCCTCAGCGACTTTGTCCTTTCTCTCAGAGGAGTAATGGTTCGTAAAATATCCGCCGATAATGGCATTCTTGCCGATCTTGACGAGCTCCGGGGAATCCCATCCATCGGTGCCCATGAGCACCGATTTTACAGCCCTGTCGCGGAGCTGCTGCGCGATGAGGGCCACCTTGTTGTAGTAATCCGGGAGGAAGACGACGTCCGGCTTCTTGGCCGCCACTTTCGTCACGAGGGCGGAGAAATCGACATCGTCTTTCTGGTACGACTCGAAAACAACAACAGCGCCCTTGCCGTTCTCGAACGTCGCCTTGAAGACCTCTGCCAGCCCTTTCGAATAGTCGTTGCCCACGTCGTAGAGGATGGCTGCCGCATGGGCTTTGAGGTCGTTGAGGGCGAAAGTCGCGGCAACGCTTCCCTGAAATGGGTCTATGAAGCATGCCCTGAATACGTACGGCTTTCTCTTCCCATCGGCAATGGTGACCTTTTCCGCGGTGGCCGTGCCGCTTACCATGGGCACCTTATACTTTACCGCATACTCGCTCACCGGTATGGCGACCTTCGAGGTGAGGGGGCCTACGATGGCGAGCACTTTGTCCTGGGTGATGAGCTTCAACGCCGCGTTCGCGCCTTCGGTGGGGTCGTTCCTGTCATCGGCCACTATAGGGACGATCTGGTACTTCCCCGTCTTTGCGTAGTCTTCGAGGGCGATGGAGAAGGCGTTCTTCGCCGATTCCCCGTAGGTCTTCACGTCGCCGGTGAGGGGGGTGATCAGGCCGATCCGCACTGCTTCCTTGCCGAAAGCAGGGCCGGCAACAGCGAAAAGCAGCGCAAGAATCACGATAAAGGCGCGCTTCATGGTCATATCGGCTCCTCCTCACGCATGGCTGCGGTCCTCCTCAAGGGCAGTTTTTTCCTATCCGCCGAAGGTGAGCTAATATTAATATAGAATTAGGTTTGCCTTGTAAAGCGATTTTCAGGACGGCTCTGGGGCCGTGTCAATGTGTGGCATTTCTCGTTTTAGAGAATACGTTTTGCCAACTCCAAAACCACCCGTCCGTTTGAAGGGCTATTCCTTCCGAAACGCTTCCCGCCTTTCGCGCTGACCCGTTTTCACTCCAGACTCGCTCACGCGCCAGAAGCCGAGAGTCTATTTGGCTTTGGCCAGGCTCCGCCAGTCTGTTTAACCCTTTGCTTTCGGATGTTGTCGTTCCAAAGCTCAAGCCGCACCCGTCCGTCTGGAGGGCTATTCCTTCCGATTCGCTAGGCGCTTCCGGTGCTGACCCGTCTCCACGGAAGGCTCGCTCACGCTCGATTGCATAACCACCCGCGGCCCCATAAGGGTGGTAGCCGCGGGTTCTTGCCCCTCTAGATCCGTCGTGTGGTGCTCCGCAAACAGGAGCGCCCTGCGAGGGAGATATGCCTCGGAATCAGTCGCGTGGCTCATGGAGAAGCCCCGCACCTTCCTGGTGCGGGCCTTGCCTATTGGTACCAACACGCTCGTCTTTCCGTGAACGGGTACCCCAGCCCCTCCGGCGATGCGAATCGAGAAGGAACAGCCCTCCCGGACGGGCAAGACAAGGATTGGTGGCGAAGACCGAAGGATGCTTCTGGCGGCCCCATAATAGGGCCGCCCCATGAATCAACGTACTT
>CAYZAF010000357.1:0-3355 GCA_964476435.1 uncultured Syntrophaceae bacterium | reverse complement strand
CAGGTGGTCCCCATGGAGACGTAGACCTTCTTCTTCTCTCTCAGCTTGACCACTTCCCGGTAAATCTCCTGGGTGGGGCCCACACCCCCGCCTGGGGAGTTGATCCTCAGGATGACGCCTTTGATGGACGGGTCCTCCTTGAAGTTGACGATGTCCTCCATCACGTCTTTCGAGCCCGATATCACGCCGTCGATCTCCACCACGCCGATGCGGTCCCCTGACGGGCCCTCGAGGCGCGCGACAACCAGGGAGACGATGAACGCAAGCACGATGAGGGAGAGGATAATGGTCAACGCCTTTTTCTTCCGGCTCCATGCCATGGTCTTGTCACCTTCTCTTGAGTATTATAGTGCCGAACGGCCTTCTTTGCGAGACATGGGCCTTCCTCAGCTTGACGATCTCCAGGATGGCCAGGGCAGTCGCCACCTTGTCCCTCAGCTCCTGCTCGAGGGTCATCTTCCACGTGAAGATGCCTACCTGCGCGAGGCGTTCTTTGATGTGCGCAAGCTTCTCCTCCAGGGTGGGCCGTATCTCCCCTATGACGATGAAGCGCTCTTCCCTGCTCTTCATCAATTGAAAGAAAAGGGTACACAGGCTCAAGATATCCGAGTCCTCGTCCTCCATGCCGGCCGGTCCCCGGATGAAGGTATCCCGGCCGAGCACGCAGAAGCCGTCGAAGCCCCTCACCATTGACCTGATCTTCTCGTACTCTATGATCTTTTCCACAAGCTCTTCCCTCGGGTCCTCACCATCGAGGGGCAGCAGCATCCTCGACTTGATGAAGATGAGGAGGGACGCCATCTCGATGAAGTCCTCGGCGATGCGCAGGTTCATCTCCCTTACCATCTCCACGTACTCGAGGAACCGTTCGGTGATCCACCCTATGGGGATGTCGAAGACATCGATCTTGTTCTTCTTGATCAGACCGATGAGCACGGCCAAGGGCCCCTCGAAACAGTCTATCTGCAGCTCCAGCGTATGGGCAATGAAGTTCATCGGCCGTCCTCACCTATGCCTTGACGTCTTTCGGCAATGAAGCGCCTCACGAAGGCCAGCTCCTCCTCCTTCGTAGCCAGGCTCTCGTCGATCTTTGCCGCCCTCAACGCCTCCAGAATCTCCCCATAGATGGGCCCCTCTTTCACGCCCATGACCTTGATGTCCGCCCCTGTCAAGGCGGGCGTGAGGCTGTCCGCGTAGATGATGTAATTGGATACCGCCTTCTTTACCTCCTCCGAATGCGTCCTCGCCATGACAAAGAGACGCCCTTCCGGCGAGAGGGTCCCGAGGAGCCTATAGACCTCGCTCTGCTTCGTGCGGCGGATCGTCGCGGAGAGCCTTCCCATGGTCTCCCTCACCCTGGTCACCTCCAGGGGAAGCCTGCGCCGCACCGATTCTGACGGCGCCAGCTTCCGGGAAAGGTCCGTGATGTCGTCGAGTTCCATGCGGTCTACGAGACCGAGGAGGTAGTAGAAGACCCGGTTGTACTTCCCCTTGTATGACAGGGTGTACCACTTCAAGACCGTATCCATCTCCCGGAAAAGCCTAGCCTTCTCGCGATCGAACATGAGGGATGGGTGGATGAACCTCGCCAGATCGAGGTCCTGAAGCCTCGATAGGATGGCCGCGGGATTCTCCTCCTGGAGGATGAGGATAAGCTCCCTCCAAATGCGCACGCCCTTGATCCTGGAGAGGAAGCTCATCTTCACCGCGTTCTTTATGAGGTTCATCGTGAATTTCCCTATCTGGAAGCCGAACCGCTGCTCGAACCTGACAGCCCTGAAGACTCGCGTCGGGTCCTCGACGAAACTGAGGCTGTGGAGGACCCTGATGGTTTTCTCCTTAATATCCATCTGGGCCCCGAAGAAATCGATGAGCTCTCCGAAGGTGTTCCTGTTGAGCGCGATGGCGAGGGTGTTTATGGTAAAATCGCGCCTGTAGAGATCGAGCTTCAGGGAGCTGTGTTCCACTATGGGCAGGGTAGCAGGGGCCTTGTAGTATTCGAGGCGGGCCGTGGCCACGTCCACCTTGAACCCGTCCCGGTATAAGACCTTGGCCGTGCCGAACTGCTTGTGCACCCTGATTTTTGCCTCGAGGCGCCTCGCCATCTCCTGTGCAAACCTGATGGCGTCACCTTCGATGACCACATCGATATCGAAATTCTCGTTCCGCAGGATCAGATCCCTCACGAAGCCGCCGACCAGATAGGCATGGAATCCCATCTCGTCCGCGAGGTCGCCGATGGCCCGGAGCCGGTCTCGCGTATCCCCGCTGATGCGGTCTTGCATGAGCCGCTTCACGTTCTTTCGTTTTTCGTAGACGTCGTGGTAGTCGAGCTTGCCGAGGACGCTCTTCCTGATCTCGTCCTCCAGCACGCGCAGGAGATCGGTCCGCGTTATGGCACCCACGAGCTTTTCCTGCTCGACCACCGGGAGGAAGCGTTGGTTGCCCCCTATGATGATCTCCTTCACCCGCTCAATGGAATCGTCGGGAGCCACCGCGGAGAAGTCCGTTATCATGTATTCCCTTACCGGAAGCTCTTCCAGCTTGTGGAAAGCCGCCTTTTCCGCCACCTGTCTCGTGATGATGCCGGTGACGCGCTGTCCTGAAAAGACGGGCAGACAATTGATGTTGTATTTCGTAAGGACGCTCTTGGCTTCAGCTATGGGAGCGTCCTGGCTCAAGGAGACCACGGGGAAGAACATGATGTCCCTGGCGGTCCACAGGGGCTTCACGTAGCGCCCCAGGATCTCGGTCAACCTGTTCTTTGCCTCCGCCAGCGTGATGTCCTTGATCGTAGCTGACGCAGCCTCCTTGTGGCCCCCTCCCCCCATCATGGAGAGGATACGGCCCACATCCACCTCGGGCACGCGGCTCCTCCCGATGATGTAGATCCTGTCGTCCATGCGGAAGAAGGAAAAGACCGCGTTCAGGTTCTCCATGTCCCTGAATTTCTGAACGAGGACCGCTAAATCGCCCACGTAGTCCCCGGTGCTCCCCTCGGTGATTACCACGTCGATGCCGTTGACGTTCATCACCGTTGCCCCCTCGATCAGGTCGTGGAGCACGTGCACCTGCTCCGGCGAAAGTTCCTTGACGAGGATGTCGGAAACGAGATCCACGTGGGCGCCCTTCGAGAGGAGGAAGGAGGCCGCATCGAGATCGAGGCTCGTGGTGGAAGGGTATTGGAAGCTGCCTGTCTCCTCGTAGATGCCGAGCATCATGATGGTCGCCTCCTGGGGCGACACATCGATCCCCCTCTCTTTCAAGAGGTTCACGAGTATGGTGACGCAGGCGCCGCTCCTGCCGAAGACATTGACCTCCCCTTTGATATCGTCCTTCGCGGGGGGATGGTGGT
>CAYZAF010000356.1:0-2632 GCA_964476435.1 uncultured Syntrophaceae bacterium | reverse complement strand
GTGGAGAAGGGGGAAGCCCTTCCCCTCTATTATGGAGGGCAGATTGTCGGCTGCCTGCGGAGAGACCACGACGCGGACGACTCGCTCAAAGCACATGTGCTCATGGAGAACTTGATGGCAAAGGCATCGGGGGCCCTCGTGGTGCGCCACCTTCTGCGGAGAGCGGGCGTAAGGCCGGAAGAAATCGATTTCCTCGTAAGCTGTTCCGAGGAGGCTGTGGGGGACCGGTACAACCGGGGAGGCGGGAGCCTCTCGAAAGCGATCGGGGAGATGTGCGGCTGCGTAAACGCCTCAGGTCACGACGTTAAGGCCTTTTGCGCTGCCCCTATCCATGCCATCGTGGCAGCAGCGGCCCATGTCGAGGCCGGAGTATATGACCGGGTGATCGTCGTGGGCGGCGGCTGCCTGGCCAAGATCGGCATGAAGTACGCAGGGCACCTCAAGAACGATATGCCGATCCTGGAGGACGTTCTCGGGGCCATCGCCTTCCTCGTGACAAAGGACGACGGCATGAGCCCGATCATAAGGCTGGACTGCGTGGGAAAGCACAACATCGGCGCCTCTTCGAACCAGCAGGAAATCATGACGTCCCTTATCGTGAAGCCCCTGGAGAAGATAGGCATGCGCATGCTCGACGTCGACAAGTACGCAACGGAGATGCACAACCCCGAAGTGACGCTTCCTGCGGGCAGCGGCAACACGCCCCTCCAGAACTACCGGATCATGGCTGCCCTTGCGGCAATCCGCAGGGAGATTCCCCGTTCGGAGATCGATGCCTTTGTGAGAGGCCGCGGCATGCCTGGCTTCTCTCCCACCCAGGGCCACGTACCTGCGGCCGTGCCGTTTCTCGGCCATGCCCTCAACGATCTGAAGACGGGACGGATGCGAAACGCCATGTTCGTAGCAAAGGGAAGCCTCTTCCTCGGCCGCATGTCGCAGCTCTCAGACGGCCTCTCTTTTCTCCTTGAGGCAAACCGGGCGAAGAAGGGATAACGGCCCATTGGCCGGAAGTGAGCGTAGAAAAAAGGAGGACGAATGTTCGAGGGAAAGAAGGTTATCATAGTGGGCGAGCGGGACGGTGTGCCCGGGCCGGCCATTGCGAACTGTGTGCTGGCAGCGGGTGGAGAGATTGCGTTCATGACGACCGAATGCTTCGTCTGAACGGCCGCAGGCACCATGGACATGGAAAGTCAGGCGCAGATCAAAAGATTGGCCGAGGAGCTGGGAAAAGAGAACCTCATCGTCCTGCTCGGCGCGAGTGACATCGAGGGCGCAGAGATTGCCGCGGAGACTCTGACCGTGGGCGATCCAAGCTTTGCAGGTCCATTGGCAGGGGTCTCGTTGGGACTCCCCATTTACCATATTCTGGAGCCGGAGGTAAGGGCGGCCATACCCGAAGATGTGTACGAAGAGTCGGCGGGAATCGTCACCATGATAGTCGATATCGAAGAGGTAGCGAAAAAGTTCAAGGCCCTCCGGGAGGGCATGGCAAGCCAGACCGCCTGATCCCAGCGCTATTTCTTGACGGCATCGACAAAAGTTGTCCCCCCCGGGGGGGCAGCGGAACTGGCCTGTCGGAGAAAAAAGAGGGCTCTCTCGTGAGACTGCGGCTCGATATGCTGACAATCCGGGATGTACGGCTCGGCGCCAGGACAGAGGTGGCTGACCACGTACTCTATGTGGAGAAAGGGGCGCTCCAAACCCTCCTGCTTGAAGATCGAAGATTTGCCTCGATCGACATAGAGCTCGCCCGTCCCGGCGAGGCGTGCCGCATTACGCACGTCATGGACGTGATCGAGCCGAGGGCCAAGACGAGCGATGGGGATCAGGATTTCCCCGGGGCTGTGGGCGCCCAGGCTCCAGCGGGCAAGGGGAGCACTTGCGTGCTCAAGGGAACGGCAGTCGTCTTGAGCGACTACAGGGAGAGGGCAGAATCGGCCAGGAGCTACGATCCGAACGGGGACATAATCGACATGTCAGGGCCTGGTGCCGAGGCAGGTCTCTATGGGAAGACCCACAACATCGTGCTCCTGCCCGTCCCTGCCCAAGGCGTGAGTAGCCACGAATACCTGGCGGCCTTGAAGATCGCCGGATTGAAAGCAGCGGCCTACCTTGCCGGGGCTGGGATTGGCATAGGGCCTGACAGAACGGAGGTGCTGGAGCTTCCCCCCCTGACGCCGCGGGAAGGGCCCGAGGCCCGTCTCCCCCGGGTGGTCTACATCTTCCAGATCCTCACCCTCCAGTTCGACCCCATAGTGGGGGACCCTATTCTCTATGGGAAGAACGTCGCCGACCTGGTGCCCACGCTCCTTCATCCCAACGAGGTGATCGACGGGGCCCTGACATCCCCTTTTTCAGCGCTCAATGTCCAGACTTACCAGGTCCAGAACCATCCGATAATCAGGGAGCTCTACGCAAGACACGGGAAGGACCTCTTTTTTGCAGGTGTCATAGTCTCCACAGCACCGAACAACATGGCTGACATAGAGAGGATCTCGAACATGGCGGCCAACCTCGCGAAATATGTGGGCGCAGACGGAGCAGTGCTCACGAAGACAGGAGGGGGCGCGCCGGAGCTTACCCTGGCAAGGACAGCCCAGCGCTGCGAGAATCTCGGCATAAAGACAGCCCT
>CAYZAF010000355.1:0-12983 GCA_964476435.1 uncultured Syntrophaceae bacterium | reverse complement strand
GGTGAGCTGCCGGCGGCCTTTTCGCTTGAGACATCCTCGGCATGCGCCAGTCGCGCACCGCTCCTTCCGTCGCAAGGCTCACTACCCGAGAGACTCCCGCAAGGCTTGCGAAAGAAATGGCTCCGCCTCGGGTCAAACGGCACTTTATTTTGCGTATTCCTCTCCCTGAAACCGGATGACAATGGGGTCCCTGGAGCACCTATCAGGTGCTCCAGGGACAATGAGCCGTTTTGTTCTAAACCCCTCTTTTTTAGGCCTTCGGCTTCCCCTCGGTCAAAGGCCAGTAGTTGAAGAAGCCCGAGTAGGCAGCGATCACCGGGAAGGTGAAGCACAAAAGGGAAGTGGCAACCCAGAGCTCGAGCACGTACCCGGGAGGTCCGCTCGGGAGGGTGCCGGCGACGAGGAAGCCGAACCAGTGGTAGAGGCGATACATGACGAGGCAGAGGATGAGAGAGATGATGATCAGGATGATCCCCTTCCCCGGCTGCTTGACAGTCTGGACAGGCCAGGTCTGGAACAGAAGGAGCATGATGAAGCACCCGAAGATCGTGCAGATGGGCGCCTGAACCGCGTAGATCACCGGATCGACGCCGAGGCCGTCGACGAATATCGATTGGAGGATGTAAGAGACGATGAGAATCACTATGGTGACAATGATGCCCCACAAGGGCTGCTTGCCCACGACTGGAGCCTTGGCGGCAATGGAGCTGAGGGGCCAGAAATCGAGCTCAAGCCACAGAAGCATAATGGCCAGCATGGTGAGGAAGAAGGCCAGGGCCTTCCACGCGTTGAAAGCTCCCCCCGGGTCCAGGACAGCCGAATAGAAAGGCGCCCCCTTCATGAAACCGAAATCAAAGCACAGCTTGTAGAGTATCCATGCCACGATGACTGCGACGATCAGTGTCCCGAAGCCTATGAAGGCCGGATGCTTCTTGATGCCCACCGCAGGCCAGCACTGCCAGACCACAACCATAAAGAAGGTCATGATGACCATCATGATGAGGAAGAAGATGACGAAAGGTGTGGGCGGCAGCGCGTATCCCCCCACCGTCTTGATCGACCAGCCAGCGATAATGGCAGCCACGATGGCGCAGACGAAGGTGAGGTAGAATCCCTTCAATGGCTGCTCCAGCTTTGCCGCGGGCGGCGGGTAGTTGCCCTGCCATGCGAGGCCCACGATGATCTCGATCGGGATGATGCATAGGGTCAGACAGCACGCCCACGAGATGAACGTTGGTACGGTGAATATGTTGATGAGGGCGTACGCGATGAAAACGACGATAACCGTTGCCAGAAAACCTAAAAGCGGCTGCTTAAGTCCTTGCTGCTCCATAGTGCTCCCCCCTTTTCTTAGAGTAGTCCCCTATTTCAGCTTCACCCCCGAAAGCATTACACTTAGTATGCGCTCCATGGGGTCCTTCCGCTTTTCCGTTTTTGAGGCGACTTCCTTCTTGCTCCAGACCGACTCGGGCCTCACCTGAAGGATGATGATGTTCTCCGGAAAGGGCATGTCCGCGTCTATTCCGAACTCGATGTCGTAAGGCTTTCCGTAGTAATCCTCGATGAGCTTTCCCACCTTGGCCAGCTCTTTGATCTCCTCCCGATTGAGGCAGGCAACACACCTTCTCTCCTCGGAAACCGGCACCTGCACGATGTCGCTCCCGTCCTCCCTGTAGACGCACTCTATCTCCTTGCTTCCGATCACCGTCTTTAGGGGCTCCAGGGTGATCTTGTCGATGAGGTACGTGTCCGGGGTCACTATCCCGCTCACCACCGCCTCTCCGAGCCCGCAGCTCGCGTCGATCGAGATCTTCGAAGGGTCGCCGTTGACAGGGTTGATGGTAAAGATGATGCCTGAAACCCTCGAATGGACCATCTTGGGCACGCCGACACCTATGTTGAAAAGGAAAGGCATGCCTTTGTTCATGCGGTACATGATGGCCTCTACGTTGTAAGCACTCGCCCAGCACTTCCTGACGTAGTTGATGAAATCCTTTTCCCCCAGGATGTTGAGGTACGTCTCCATCTGGCCGGGCATCGACACCGAGCCGCTCGAGCGCACGGCGACGGGGCAGGTGGAACCGGGGTACCTCTTGCACAGCTCCCGGTAATCGGACAGGATCTCCTTCTCAAGGTCCGACGGCAGGGCTGTCTTTTCGATCAGCCCTATGGCAAAATCACTCGCGTCTTTCGCCGTCTCGTACGTCACCTCTCCGAGCTCGGGAAGCTTCTCCTTCAACTTTTCCTTGATCCCCGTTTCCGTGATGAACCTGTCGTTCGCGCCGATGGTGATGGCGAAGCCCGGGGCAACCGGAATCCCTGCCTTAATCATCTCCCCCAGGTTGGCGTTCTTCTTGCCCACATAGGGAAAGTCGCTCCCATCCATTTCGTCGTACCAGATCGTTACACGTCCCTCTTTGTCCGTCATGATGCTGCCTCCGCTGCGCTAAAAGGCGAGTGTGCGGGGAAGCGGCCCCTTGCCGACTTCCCCGTACCGCTCATGGTCAGCTACTTCGCCCGCTCCAGTATGGTCACCAAGCCGGTATCGCCGTCCATCTTGATGAGGTCGCCCGTTTTGATCAGCTGTGTGCCCTTGCCCGTTCCCACGACCGTGGGCAACCCGTATTCCCTGCAGACGATAGCCGCGTGGCACATGGGCCCACCCACGTCTGTCACTGCACCCCCAATCTTCACGAAGGCCGGCGCCCAGCTCGGTGATGTCGTGGTCGCCACGAGAATCTCCCCCTCTTTCAGGTCGGCGAGCTGGTCCACGCTCTTGAGCACCCGCGCCCTGCCCTGGGCCACGCCCGAAGAACCGGGAGAACCCTGAATCTCGTTTTCCTTGCCTCCGTCACCCGCACCCTTCAGCCACGACTGGAGCACGTTGTTCGTCACACCCCAGAGCACGATGGTGAACGGCTCGGTAACAACATCCGGAGGGGTGCCGAGGGCAGCATACGGTGTCCATCCCTTGAACTTCTCATAGACACCCTTGCGCCACGCGATCTCTTTCGGCCAGTAGGAAGGCCCTCTCGCCTTGACGCCCGTAGCCCACGACGTACAGTAATCCCACAGGGCCTGCTTTATTTCATCGCGTTTCAGAAACCAAATGTCCGTGTCGGCGTTTTCGATAAAGCCGGCCTTCTCGAGGATCTTGCCTACCTGCCGCACCTTTGCCCAGAAGAGGGTATGGAACCAGTGCTCCACGTAGAAGTTGTGGTCCTCCGCGTGGGGCAGCACAAGGCGCGCCACGGCAAGACCCTGATCGAAGGCTTCCCTGTCCTGATCGGACTTGATCAGCTTCCTGTACTCGTCGGCAATCCTGTCCCGCTCCTTGAGGATCTGGGCCGTCGGTCTGCCGATCTCCTTGCCCGCCTTCAAGGTCTTGATGTTCGTTCTGATCGCGTCGAAGGGGATGTTGAGATTGTCGTTCCAGCTGATGTGCGTGTGATACCAGCCTGTTCCGGTGGAGATGTGGAACCAGGGGTATCTTGCCTTTTCGAGCTCCTTGAGCCACTCTTTCCCGACCGAGTTCTTCCCCAACTCCTCCATCAAGGCCTCAGCCTTCAAGGGTTTCGAGAAAATGTCTTCGATTCCCACCTCGATGGCCAGCCTTGCAAGCCTGATCAACTCACCATCCGGTCTGAAGAGGATCGGATCAAACCCCGCCGACATCTTCACGAGGTTGGCTATGGGGACCCCAGGGAAGATCTGATCGGCCGTCTGGAAGAAGGTCACCTGCGCCGCGTAGCACAGGTTGAGAAACTCAAAGTGGTACTGCCAGCAGAGGAGGCCGAGATCGATAAGCTCGTCGTATTTCTTGAGGAGCGCGTATCCGCTTCCCCTGCCCACACCGTCCTTAATGACGCTGATATCCTCGATCTCGGGGAGAACGGCGAAGTTCATGGCCTCCAGATCGTCGATGACTTTCGTCATCTTCTTCTTCCAATTCTCGTAGAGCCTGTCCCAGTTCTGGAAGTAGTAGCCGGCCCGTTCCATGAACAGGGGCACCCTCTTGGGAATGTCATCCGGGTTGGCAACGCCGACGGGGCTGATGTATACGTACCCGTTGACGATCCGGTGATCAATGCCCATGGCCGGAGGGATGATATAGTGGCGCGTGTTGTACTGCGAAAGCGCGAGCGACCAGGCCTCGTCCCATATCAGGTCAAAGGGATAATGGGGCTCCGGATAGTGGAGGCCGTCATAGAACCAGATCTGACTGCTTTCGAAGGCCGCCCTCTCCGGATCCTCCCTGGAGAATTGGTACTGGTAGGGATACATTCTCTCCCAACCTTCGGTGCCTGGAATCGTCGGAACATCGTGTGGATCCGTAAATGTGTTTGCCATAGAGCCCCCTTTTCTAACGTCTAGAGTCTGAACCATTTCGGTTCATCGAAACGCTCCGTGCAACGGAGGATCCTATTTTGATAGTTCACCACAAACTCTTCCTGTAGCCTCTGGTTTGCACGCCTGAATTCCTCATTGTTTAACATGCGTCCAATATCGACAGGATCTTTGAAAGTCAGTTCACCTATTACCTCGCTCACCCCTCCCAAAACGACGTTCCATCCTCCGGTGACTTCCAGATAATCGAGCTTTTCAAGGGCAGGAATGTACTCCTTCATGACGAAATCGGCATAAGCTCTCTTTCTGCCCGGCCTCAGGTCATAGTACTGATTGAACTTCCACACGCCTTTCTGTATCACGTAGGCGCAGTGCTTCACCCTCCCGGTCGGTTCCAGCACCGCGGTCCTGTAGTTTAAGACGTGCGACTTCATGCGCAGGACCAGCTGCTTGAATTCGTTATTGGATACGATCCCGCACAGACCGTCAAAGTCGTTTGCACAGTGGACAGCGATTATCCTCGGGCCTGACCCGACCTCTACGTAGTATCCTCCCACAGCCATAAGCCCCATCGCTTCCATTGCCGGCAACCAGGTGTCGACGACAAATTGCGTGTAGTCATCTTCCTTTCCCTGAATGACGTCCCACGATAGGGTAAACAGAACCGCCATGCGCCACCTCCCTTCCGATCTCGCTCTCTCGTCTTCGCCTTTCTGCGATGGCTCTCGCTTCCCAGGCCTAAGGCATCCGCTCTCTGATCCTCACCAAGCCGATTCTCACTTAAGGTAGATCTCCACTTCGACCCCGTCTCCATCTTCGATCATCAGCGTCTTCTTCAAATGGACAGGAGCCACTATCTCCAGGATACACTCAGGATAGCCCGGTACAAAGGGGAGGACGATGGCGCACGGGTATTGTCCCGCGATCATCCCGGAGCAGAGGAGGGCATCGCAGAAGCCCTCCTCTTCGGGGAGGACCCTCTCGCCGCAGAACTGTTTGAGTGTCTCCTGGACCTTCGGGTCGTGCACATCTATATTGAGGGTGCCGCTGTAGGGGGAGAAACCGAGCTTCTCCACCAGCTGAGCGTTTACCCATGGAATGGAGAGGAAGTTACTCGACTCGCCTGCACCCCTCACCACCGTGCCTACTACGGTGAGGGGCTTTCTTTCTTTTCGTGCCTTCAATGTGCCTCGTTGCGCCTTCCGGCTCATTTCTCCCCTGTCGTCTTGACCACCTGCATCTCTTCCATCGTGCCCCATCGCTTAAAGAGCCCGCCGTCGATAGAGAAGAGATCGAGCATCTTGCCGACGGTCTGATCGATGATATCGTCAATGGTCTTCGGCTTGTGGTAAAAGGCGGGTACAGGGGGCATGACCACGCCTCCCATCCTGGTGACGCGGGCCATCAGCTCGAGATGCCCTTCGTGGAGCGGCGTTTCACGCACTGCCAGAACCAGCCTTCTCCGCTCCTTCAAGGTGACGTCTGCGGCTCTCACGAGGAGGTTGTAGTTGAAGGAGTTGGCTACAGCGGAGAGGGTCTTTATGGAACACGGTGCGATGACCATGCCGTCCGCGTGGAATGAGCCGCTCGCAATGGGCGCCCCGATGTCATCCACGTCGTAGGTGACCGAGGCCAGGGAGGCGAGCTTTTCGAAGGTGTAGTCAGTCTCGATCATAAAGTTCTTGAGCGCGGACTGGGTGACCACCAGATGGGTTTCCACCCCGCACGCTGCGAGGGCCTGCAGGGCCCGAACGCCGTAGACAACCCCCGTCGCCCCTGAGATGCCCACGACGATCACCCTCATTCGGCGCCTCCCAGGGATTCCAACACCTTCTTTATTCGGGCGGGAACCCCAGCGGCAACGCGGGCTCTCTCCTCCATCTCCTTGCCCTGCATGGTTGCATCGATGCCCATCTTCGCCACCCCTAACCCCATGGGCGCCCCAGGGTCTATAACCTGCCCCTGAAGGCCTGGTACGATCAATATATCCCGGCTCGCCTCGCACCGCGTTACCACCGCCCACTCGACGTCGCGCAGGTTGCGCGCGTCCACGTCCCCATCGACGACTACCACCTTCTTTACCATGGGAAAGGCCATCATGGAGATCATGAGGCTCCGTATCTTGCTCCTTTCGGAAGCCCCCACGGAAACGACAATAGAGGAGCCGAAGGTCCTTCCCACAAAGGAGATGTCCCTGATGAAGGGGAAGAGCTTCTTCACGCTATCCTCCATGTGGGCCCGACTGACAAAGGTAAGATACGTATCACCCTCGAGGCCGATCGGCAAGAGGGCGTGGTAGAGAGGATCCGGCTTGTGGGAGACGCGCGTCACCACGAAGGTCGGTGACTTTTCCACGGCCATGTAGTAGCCGCTGATCTCGCCCATGGGTCCATCTTGTCGTAAGTCGCTCGCATCGACATACCCTTCGAGGTAGAACTCGGCCCCGGCAGGGACGTCGATAGGGGAATCGAAGGATGGCATGACCTTCACGCCGCTCTCTTTCAGCGCCCCTGCCACCTCGAGCTTGTCTTTATCGGGTGCCACTTTGAGGGCCATGGACAAAAAGAGCATGGGGTCGACGCCCAAGGTTGCGGTGAGCGGCATCCGTTCCCGTCGTTCCTCGTACTTGTGATAGATGTCGACGAGGGGAGGGTTGAGGAGAACCACGCCGAGGCGGTTGCCTCCCCTGTACTCCATCCTATGGACGCCCCGGCCCGCAACATGCGAGTCCGGGTCGACGGACGAAACTACCGTCGTCGTGATGTAAGGTGCTGAATCCTTCTCGCAGTACTTGAGTATGGGGAGCACTGTCAAAAGGTCGCGCCCCTTAGTGTCGATGGTCACGAGCTGCCTGTCCCTCTCGACGGATACCTTCGGCTGGCTATTCCTTATCCTTTCGAGGAACGTAGCGTATGGATCGCCGCTCCCCAGGAGGAGCCCCAGTGCCTCGTGAGAGGGAACAAGGTTGGCGACCACACTGCATTGATACCCCTCGACCCGGCCAAAACGGATGATCTTTCCGCGCATCGAGAGGCGGTCAATCAGTTCCGGGATATCCTCCCGGCTCACCGCCTCCCCGACGTCGAGGACGAGGTCATGGCCCCTCATAAAGTCGAGGTATTCTCTGAGTGTGTCCATCACAGTCCTTCAGGTATGACGCTGACAAACCCAAGAACCTGGACGGAGCACGGCGTGTCGATGAGCTGCCCCCTCCCCAGGCGGACCCAGAGTGTCTCAGGGTACTTCTTCGGGTTCTTCGACACCTTGATGCGCGCGTACGTCGAGCGGTATTTCCGCTTTCCAGGCGTCAGGTCGCGGATCACCGCCACTATCTCTTCGTCCTCCACCATGTCTTTGAAATCCTTTTCAATGTAGGTATCCCAAGTCGCCATAAAACCCCCTCATACGCCGGCCATTGGCCGGTCATTTCCGTCTTTCCGGCCCTCTTAGTCCTTGAACCCGTACTTCCGCCATTTGGAGACTACCTTCTCCCTGATCTCCTTCGGATACACATTGTTGAAGGAGACGAGGATGGGCACGTCTGATGCGGGCCAGTCGAGTGGGAAGAGGCAGTCGAAGACCACCTTCGGCCCGCTCCCCAGCCGCCTCTCCGCGGGACTGGTGTACGGGTTGAGCGGTGTGCCAACCCCGTGCGCCGCCACCCGTATGCCTGTGACGGGATGACATCTGGTGCTGAGGGCATGGATAACTTCGTCCTTATTGTAGATGTCAGTCTTGTCGTCCACCACGATCACCATGTGGAACCACGGGCCGAGCTTGCTGCCGAAGACGAGCTGCCCGATCTGGGTGGCAATGTTCGCGTAGATCGGCTTCACACCCACCACAACGAGGTGGTGGGTCGATTCGGGAAGCATATAGACCCCGGTGATCGGAATGCCCTGGTCCTTCAGCATTCTTTCCATTTCGAGGGCGAGGGAGAATGACCGGAGGAGCTGCCCCTCATCGGTCGGGACCCCCATGTTGGAGACGGCCATGATAGGCTTCTTCCTCATCGTGATCGCCTTCACGCGATAGACCGTCCTTTTCTCCCTTGGGCTCGTCCTGTATCCCGTGTACTCACCGAAGGGCGCTTCCTCTATGGTGACGTTCGGCACGATCACGCCTTCGATGATGATCTCGGCATGAGCGGGCACGCAGAGATCGCACGTCACGCACTTGACCACTTCCACGGGCTCGCCCATGAGCATGCCGGTAAACTCATCTTCAGGCAGGGCCGCGGGGGCGCAGCTCGCGATAGCGGAAAGGGGATCGGGATTTATGACCGTGGCGAAGGGCATGGGTATGTTTCTCGGAGCATACTTGTTGTAAAACATCTTGCCCATGTCGGAGAAGGCCAGGACTGGTCCCACCATCGTCTTCTCGTCGAAGAGCATCTGCCGATACATGCCCCAGTTGATTGCCGGCGTGTCAAGGTCTTTGGCAACGACAAAGTGCCACGTGCCGATGTACCTTCCCCCGTCACCGTCGTGGACCATAGGTGCGGGAAGGTCCATTATGTTCGCGTCATCGCCCTTGAGGATGACTTCCTGGCAGGGCGCGTCCTTCCTTTTCACGACCTTCGGGGGAAGGGGCTGCCCTGACGTCCGCTTGAGGTACTCGGCCATGATCTGCGGTACCGGCGTTTGGGGGTCCAGACCGAAAGCGATGGCCAGCCTCCTGTAGGTAGCGATGGGCGCACCGAATGCTTCGAAGCCGGGATACTCCTTTATGCGCTTGAAGTAGGCGGCGGGCCCCTTCTTCTCGCAGATTCTCCTCACGATGGCCCCCATCTCGAGGTCCCAGTCGACTTCCTCGTTCACCACAACGAGGTCCCCTGTCTTGAGGAGGGCTTCAATATAGCTTCTATTGTCCTTGTAGTATTTGTAAGCCATTATTTTTCTCCCGTAATCCTTTTATTTGAACTCTCCTACGAACCTTTCCCACTTTCCCTGGGCCTCCAGGATGAACTGGGCAAGCTCCCTCACAACCCCCTTGCCGCCGCCCGCGGCAGTGACGTATGCGGCGACCCCTCTGGCTTCCAGCGAGCCGTCGGAGGGCGCCACGGCGAAACCCGCCCTCTTCATGATGCCAAGATCGATCATCTCGTCACCCACGTAGCAGATCTCGTCATCCTTGAAGCCCGACTCCTTCTCGAACTCATCGAGCCTTCCGATTTTCGCCGACGAACCCCAGAGCTTCTCGGGGGAGATCCCGTAAATCTTCCCCATCTGCTCGTCGGCCCGCGATATCTTGCTCGTGAGGAAAGAGACGCCTATTCCCGAATCGGTGAGGGCCTTTATCCCCAGCCGGTCGTGGAGGGAAAAGAGCTCCGATTTCACGCCGTCCTGCGTGTAGTAGAGGGTGTTGTCGGTGAGCACCCCATGGATGTCGAGAATGACAAACTTGATTCTTTTTGCCTTTTCTTTTGCTTCCGCAATATCCATCGCAGCCCCCTATTTGTAACCCATTTTTGTGACCTTCTCGACCCACCCTTCCCACTTGCCCATGGCCCTCAGAATGAATTCGCACGTCTCCCTCATGGCTCCCCTGCCGCCAGGGGCATTCGTCACGTAGTGGGCAAGGGCCTTAACCTCGTCGACGGCGTCGGCCGTTGCCACCGCGAAGCCGACTTTTCGCATCATCCGAATGTCCGAAAGCTCGCTCACAAGGCAACCCACCTCATCGTCGCCTATGCCCATTTCAGCCTTCAATTCTTCCAGCTTCGCCGCGCTGTCCTTCACGCTGTAATGGAACTTGTCGAGCTTCAGCTCTTTTGCCCTGTACAAGCCCTCCCCGTCTATGGAAGTCGTGTCGAGATAGGCGATCCTCACCTCATTCGCCGTGAGGGAAAGGTCACCGAAGCCGTCCATGTGCCAGAAGCCGTAGCGCCTATTCCCTTCCACGTCGCAGAAGAGGGTGTTGGAGGTCAATATCCCGTGGATATCATGGCCAAAAAGCTTTACCTTTTTTGCCCTCGCCTGAGCCTCGTTTATGTCTTTTTCGAATGCCATCGTATACCTCCATTCCAAGCTTGCTGTCGCGGGAGATAGAGCCCGCGACGGTTCTTGATCTTTGCTAATCGATGCCGTACTCCGCCCAGCGGCTTTTCACCTTAGCCATGACACTGTCGGTGAGCTTGATCTCCGTCGGTTTGACCCTCCACTCAAAAGGTATGGTCGCGTCGAGAATAATGCGCGAGGTGATGAACTTGTTTTCATCCGCACCGATGGCGGGGTCGAGAGGCGTTGACCTCCCCCTGTTGATGATCTGGGTGCCCCGGGCGGGATTGTAGCGGGTCCCAAGGGCCCACCAGACCCTCGGCAAGTCATCAGCATCGATGTCGTCGTCGACGAGAATGATCCCTTTGATCCCGTAAGTTCCCGTGTTGCTCGCGATGACCGCCGCTCCCACCTGATCCGCATGACCCGGATACATCTGCTGCACGGAGATGACGACGATGAACCGTCCCGACGCCTCGGGCAGCGTGTAGACGGACTTGATGCCGGGGATCTCCATCTTCGTGAGGTCGGTCCAAAGGCTCGCGTTGCGGGTGAAGGCATAGAGGATGTGCTGGTCTCCCACCGGCCTCCCCACGCTCGTCTCCCAGAGGATCGGCTTGTTTCTGTGATAGATGCGCTGGACGTCCAGGGCTGGCTTGGGGATTTGCTTGATCAACTCTTCGGTGTAGTAGCCGGTGTACTCACCGAAAGGCCCCTCGTTTCTCAGCTTCTCCGGATCGATCTCTCCTTCCAATACGATCTCGGCGGCGGCGGGGATGGGGAGTCCATGGATCTGGCTCTTCACGGTCTCCACGGCTTCGCCGCGTAAGGAACTGACCACGTCGTACCCACTCTTCGCCTTGACGGTCGCCGCGCTCGCGAATATGTGGAGGGGATCGCCGCCAATGATGGCGCACGCCGGCATCTTCTTGCCCTTTTTCCCATACTTCTTCATGATCCTGTCGCCCTTTTTCCCCTTCAGGATCTGGACGCCCACGGTCTTCTCATCGAGGATGCCCATGCGGTACGTGCCGAGGTTTATGTCCCCCGTCTCCGGGTCCTGAACGACCATGAAGACTGCAGTGCCGAAATAGCGGCCGCCGTCCAACTCGTAGAACTTGGGCGAGGGGAAGGCGAAGGTATTGACCTTCTCGCCCTCGAGAATATTCTCGAAGACAGGGCCGTCTTTCACTGCTTTTGCGGGGATGACTTCCTTGACGGCGACATTCACCCACTCCTTCGTCAGCTCGACCATGGAAAGGTCCGGGTTCTTTCCGAGAATGATGGCGAGTCTCTGGGTGGTGCCAAAGGCCCCGGTGAGGACCGGGCTATCATACCCCTTGATATTCTCGAAAAGAAGGGCGGGACCCGATTTCTCTTCGACGAGCTTGCATACATGGGAGAGCTCCAGCTCCCAATCAACCTCCGCCTTCACCCGCTTCAGCTGACCCACTTTCTCGCACTTGGATACGTAATCTCTCAAGTCCATACAAACCTCCTTAGGAGCTGCTTAGATTGACTATCTGACTCCTTGCCTTGTAGCATGCGTAAATTAACCCATTGGCCGGCGCTTCTGGCGGCCAGGCCGTCAGTCTTTGGCGTTCTTTCGCAAGAATCGTAAGAATATCTCTCCCATTTTTGTAAACAAGTGTTGACAAGTCAATTTATTTGTTCCTATAATCTATAAGGATTACTTATGTTTCAGTTTTCCTTCAGTTCTCTCCTGGTTTTCGAAGTAGTCGCAAGGACGAGGAGCTTCTCCAAAGCTGCCCAGATACTCTCCATGACCCAGCCGGGCGTTTCCAACCACATAGCCCAGTTGGAGGCGCAGACCGGGCTGGGCCTGATTCGGAGGGATCGCGGAGGGTGCGATCTCACGACAGAGGGGAAGATCGTCTACCGGTATGCCGAGAAGATAGAAAAGCTGGGATCCGAGCTGGAAGCGGCGCTCCGGGCCTTGCGGAAGGATGTGGTGCCTGTCCTGCGCGTCGGTACCACGGTGAACTACGCAAAGAAAATCATGCCGTTCATACTGGGGGATTTTCAGATGCGGAACCCGGGCGCAAGGATCAAGCTGGATGCAGGCGCCTCGGTGGAGATGGAGAGGACGCTCCTGTCAGGACAGAATGACGTCATCATCGTGGCGAATCAGCATGCCTCGAGGATGGTCCGCTCTTTCCCGTTCGTAAGGGAGGAGCTCGTCTTGGTTTTACGCAGGGATCACCCTCTGGCGGCGAGAAAAGCGGTCTCCCTGCCTGATATCCAGAGATATCCCCTCATCATCAGGGAGGAGGGTTCAGCGACGAGGAGGGTAGTGCTCGACGCTTTTTCAGGAATGGGAATCGTCCCGACCGTGCTCATTGAGGCGAACAGCTCGGAGTTTATCAAGGAGTGGGTCTCCCGCGGTGAGGGCGTGTCAATCCTCATAGAGCGGGCGATCAACCCTGAAGAAGATACCTCTCTCACCACCGTGCCCCTTCTGGAGCCGCTTTTTCTGGAAGTTGCGGTGCACTATCTGAAATCTAAAGAGTACGACCCTTCCGTGCAGAAATTCATCCGCTACATGAAGGAGCTGACCGAGAATCCCGACCCGGCGGCAGTCCTGGAGAGAAGTGCGAGCGAGGCAATGCGGACAGC
>CAYZAF010000354.1:0-1952 GCA_964476435.1 uncultured Syntrophaceae bacterium | reverse complement strand
TAGAATAACGATGGGACGAGCTTCTTCTCCGGATGGGGAGCGAAGCCCCAGGCCGGTTCTCCACGGCATCCGCAAGAGGGACGGGTGAAAAGGACCCTTAGGGATTCGAGGGATCCGTCTCGTTCGTGAGACATGGGTGGCATGGGTATTGCATACTGAGCGAGTAGTGTCTCTCCTGGGGCACACAGGGATGACGTAGGACCGGGGGAGACAAGGAGTGACTTGCCTAAAGATATCGAGGGGTATGGTCGATAATACTTCCAGGTAAGGGGCTGCAGTGAAGGTAACTTTTTTGGTGACATGCCAAAGCGTATTCTATAGAATGTGCGAAGCAGGCCTTCCGGCCTTAAGGAGAGGGAGGGGAAGATGCCTTTTGACCTTTACAAAATAGGGCAAATGCTGATGAATACTCGGGAAGAAAAGGGCCTCACGCTTGACGAGGTGTCGGATGCCCTCTTCCTGAGGAAGCGGGTCATCGGGGCGATTGAGTCAGGGGACTGGGACAGCCTTCCCCACCAGGTTTACGTCAAGGGGTATGTCAATCAGTACGCAGCGCTTCTCAACGTCATTGACCGGCTCGAGGCTGAGATGAGTTCTCCGGAGAACCAACCCTCACTGGCGGCGGAAGAGCCAGCCACGGCCACAGCAGCAGCGGCAGCAAGGGTATTGACGAGCATAAGGATGGAAGCGGCCCCGAAAGGGTGGGGAAGGATAAAGAAGGTCATAGCAATATCAACCATGGGCGCGGTAGTAGTGGGCTTCCTCGTTTTTCAGAACATGTCCAAGACCACCGCCTATGTTGCTCCGCCTGCCCAGAGTGTCGCAACAAACTATCAGGGGGCAGTCCAGACGAGCGCTAAGGTTGACGCTACTGAGGCGAGCACCACCACCCAAGCGGTGGAGGCGAGCCCCACTGCAGCCGAGCAGACAGAGAAGCTCGTTCTGGAGCCGAAAAAACTGACCATCGCGTGCCAGGAGAGGACGTGGGTGAGAATCGTCATCGACGGCGCGGAGCAGAAAGAGTTTATGCTAAACCCCGAAGAGGTGGTGATGCTCAACGCAAAAGAGAACTTTGACGTCATCGTCGGCAACGCAGGGGGAGTGAAGCTCTTCTACAACGGAAAAGACACTGGTTTTACCGGAGAAAACGGAGAAGTCAAACACATCAGCCTTTCTTGAAAAGGCGCGCCATCTGATTCCACGTCATCGTTTACCCGCCTAGAATATACTGGAGCAATTGCTTCCTGAAGCTTTTTTTCTTGCGGTAAGCCCCGCATTATGGGAAAACCATAGGGTCAGGCTACGTCGATGATTATCCTTGGCATAGATCCAGGGCTGGCGAGTACGGGATTCGGCGCTATTGCTTGCGGCCGGGAAGCCTTGTCCGTATTCAGATGCGGTGCCATAAAGACATTGCCGCACCATCACGTTTCCCATAGGTTGTTCCAGATCCATTGCGATCTCAACGAGCTGATGGCTGCAGTGAAGCCCGAGATCGTCGCGGTTGAGAACATATTCTCCATGGTCCGGTACCCGAGAGCGGGTATTTTGCTGGGCGGCGTAATGGCGATCATCTACCTGACTGCCTTCCAGCACGATACCGCTGTGACGGAGGTCTCGCCGAGGGAGGTAAAGAACGCGCTGGTAGCGTACGGCGGCGCAACGAAAGCCCAGGTGAGGGAAGCGACAAAAAAGACCCTGGGCCTCAATGACCTACGATCGTTTCATGTAGCCGACGCTCTGGCTGTGGCGCTGACCGTCTTCTACAGGAGGAGTCGAGGGAAGAGTGATATCGTACCTGGAAGGAATACTAAAGAAGATATACGCCGATAGGGTCACGATCGGGGTCAATGGCGTGGGTTACGAAGTGCTCATCCCCGCATACGTGATGCATGAGATACGACGCACCGCAAAGGTGGAAGACCCCATAAAGCTCTACATCTCCTTTAACC
>CAYZAF010000353.1:0-3456 GCA_964476435.1 uncultured Syntrophaceae bacterium | reverse complement strand
GCCTTCCGGAACTCGCGAAGGTGAGCTGCCGGCGGCCTTTTCGCTTGAGACATCCTCGGCATGCGGTAAGTGCGCGCACCGCTCCTTTAAGTCGCAAGGCGCACTACCCGAGAGACTCCCGCAAGGCTTGCGAAAGGATTGGTTCCGCCAGGCACGAATCGGTACTTATTTCTGCAAAACGCTCTATCGTATGCGGCCGGGGCGATTTTTGATGCAAGCCGAGGAACCGAGGGGTCGCCGCCCGGAGCATACTTTTGGGTATGTGAGGACCGCGCGACCCCGATGATGACGAAGGATGGCGCAAAAAGTGCCCCGGCCGCCCACACCGTCAGCGGTTGAACAGGTTCATAGCCCGGTCCATGCCGTCTGCAACGACCGTATGCAGGGCATCCACCGCCCGGTCCAGGGCCGCTGCCAGCTCTGCCTTCTCAGCCCGCGTGATGGGGGAGAGGACGTACTCGTCGGGCGGTATCACGGGGTCCCTGCCGATGCCTATCTTCACGCGCAAAAAGAGGGGCGTGCCCAGGGCTTCCGTCACGGACCTAACCCCCTTGTGGCCGCCGTCCCCGCCGTCCCACTTGAGACGGAGCCTGCCGATTTCCATGTCCAGGTCGTCGTGGATTACCACGAGGCGCTCCGGCTGGATGCGCCTTCGCTTCATGAGGGAGGCCACGGGCCCCCCGGAGAGGTTCATGAAGGTATCAGGCTTGGCGAGGAGTGCCAGCTCAGACTCACCCACCACGCACCCGGCAATCCGCCTCCCCATGGGTACCTTGAAAGCCTCCGCATACCTGTCGATGACGAGGTAGCCGATGTTGTGCCTCGTGTTGCGATAGCGTGCTCCTGTGTTCCCGAGACCGCAGAGGAGGAACAATAAGGGTTACTCCTCCTTGGGTTCGGCGGGAGCTTCCACTTCCTCTGCAGCTGGCGCCACTTCCTCCACCTTCTCCTCCGCCTCAGGCGGGGTCACGCCCACCACCGCAACGTCGGGCGGGTCGAGGAGCTTTATACCGGGCACGGAGATCTCCTGGATGTGGATGGAATCTCCGATGTCGAGGTTCGATATGTCCACGTCGATGCGCTCGGGGATCTGGCCGGGCAGGCTCTCGATCATGACCGTCCTCAGGTGCTGGTCCACGACGCCGCCATTGGCCACACCCACGGCGCTGCCCACGAGGCGGATGGGGACTTCCACCTGGACGGCTCTTTCCATGGAGACCTGGAGGAAATCCACGTGGAGGACCTTGTGGTCCACGGGCCTCTTCTGCACGTTCTTGACCATGACCGGCCTCTCCTGCACCTTCTTGCCGTCCGTCACCTCCATCCTGATGACCGCGTTACTCCTCGCCTGGGTCTCGAGGAGCCACCAATCCTTGGACGATATGGAGAGGGCGAGGGGCTCTACGTCCTTGCCGTAGAGGATGGCGGGGATTGCCCCGGCGCTCCTCATCCTGCGGGCAGGTCCCTTCCCCCTTCCCTTCCTTGCTTCTGCTTTTATACGTATCTCTTCCATGGTGCTACCTCCTGAAAAGCAATTACACGAACAGCGAGCTCACCGATGCCTCGTTGTGTATCCGTTTGATGGCCTCTGCGAGGATGGGCGACACGTCGAGCACTTCGACCTTCGCGAGGTCGTGCGCCTTGGACTTGAGCGGGATGGTGTTCGTGACCACGACCTTGTGCAGAGGCGAGGCATTGAGGCGCTCGACCGCGTTTCCCGAGAGTATGGCATGGGTACAACATGCATAGACCTTGCTCGCGCCGTCCCGCGCGAGGGCCTCTGCAGCCTGGACTATGGTGCCGGCTGTGTCGATCATATCGTCGAGGAGGATGGCCACCTTGCCCTTAACGTCCCCCACGATGTGCATTATCTTGGAGACATTGGCCCTCTCCCGCCTCTTATCGATGATCGCGATCGAAGCGTCTTTCAGCCTCTTTGCCAGTTCCCTGGCCCGCTCCACGCCCCCTGCGTCCGGCGAGACCACCACGACCTGCTCCTCGATGTGCTCGAGATAGCCGAGCTGTACGGGCAGGGCATAGAGGTGATCCACCGGTATGTTGAAGAAGCCCTGGATCTGGCCCACGTGCAGGTCCATGGCGAGTATCCTCGCGGCCCCCGCCGTCTCCACGAGGTCTGCCACGAGCCTCGCCGAGATGGGTGCCCGGGGCGTCACTTTCCTGTCCTGCCTCCCGTATCCGTAGTAGGGCATGACCACGTTCACCCTGGCGGTGGACGCGCGCTTCAGGGCGTCCAGCATGACTAAGAGCTCCATGAGGTTCTCGTTCACTGGTGGACAGGTGGGCTGGATGACGAAGATGTCCATGCCCCTCACCGACTCCTCTATCTCCACATGGATCTCGCCGTCGCTGAAGGTGCTCACGTTCGCCTTCCCTATCTCCACGCCGAGATAGGCGCATATCCTCTCGGCAAGGTCCCTGTTCGCATTTCCGCTCAGTATCTTCAGCTTGTCCAACCTTTGATCCTCCTCACGACGCGAAAGGCCTCTTGGTGAAGAGAGCTGGGGCGGGAGGATTCGAACCTCCGAATGCGGGCTCCAAAGACCCGTGTCTTACCGCTTGACGACACCCCAGTCTTGCAGCTATTGGATGATCTTGTTGAGCTCTCTATCGTACGCCTCGAGCACGATACTTTCTATCCGCTGCCTCGTCTGACTGTTGAGCGGGTGCACGGTGTCCCGGTATGAGCCGTCCTTCATTTTCTTGCTGGGCATGGCCACAAAGAGCTTGCTGTCCCCATCGATGACCTTGAGGTCCCTGATGATGAAACATTCGTCAAAAATCACGGAAGCATATGCCTTCACTTTCTTTTCGTTGACCGGGTAGATCTTGACATCGGTGATTTCCATCTGTCCCTCCCCCTTCTGGCGCTCTCCGCCGTGAAGACTTGCCCAAGATCCCCTACTCTTTTTGAAGCCTCCTCTGCTTTCTCAAGGTCTCCAAATATGCCGAAGACCGCCGACCCGCTCCCACTCATGAGCGAACCAACGGCTCCCGCCTCTTTCAACCGTTCCTTGATTGTCTTAATTTCGGGACATCTCAAGAGGACAACCTCTTCAAGATCGTTCTCCAAAACGTCCGCGATGTCAAGAAGAGACCGAAATTCCTCCGAAAATCTAACTTCATTTTCCCTTTTTGTCAACACGATTCTTAGTCCCTCGTACACGTCTTTCGTGCTGATCGCCACATCCGGGTAGACGATGACGTACCCCAGGGCAGGCAGGCGTATGGGGCTCACCCTCTCCCCGATGCCCCTTATGATGCTCGGCCCGCCGGATAGAAAGAGGGGCACGTCAGCGCCGATGCGGCTCCCTAAGTCCCTAAGCTCGGCGAGACCCACGGGGAGCTTCCATTGGCGGACGAGGCTTAATAGGACGGTTGCCGCGTCGCTCGAGCCCCCGCCCAGCCCTGCCCCCATGGGTATGTGCTTCTCTATGA
>CAYZAF010000352.1:0-10207 GCA_964476435.1 uncultured Syntrophaceae bacterium | reverse complement strand
ATGTAAGCGATCTCCGAGATGTCCTTTGCCTCGATGATACCCTTGAAATAGGAGGTGCGCTCGTCGCTCAGGGGATGCTTGATGACGAGCACCCTCCCGTTCTTTGCTGCAGCCAGTATGTCCGGGTGGTCATCTAGAGGTGATTTCTCCCGGAAATCGGCTCCGTATTCCTCCGAGGGGACCCCGGCCGCTATTTCGCAGAATGCCCTCGACGCCCCTTGCGCCTCCTCCTCGCAGATCTTGAAGATCACGCACCGCTCCATGCCAAGGACTGCGGCCAGTTCCTCGATAATGTTCTGCTTCATGGAGGCGAAGGGATCGGCGAGGCTGTTTCGCATGCCCAGGATAAGTGCCTTCGTTATCTGGAGGAACGCTTTTCTCTCGATTACATCGGTTGTACCAGGGAATCTCTTTCCCATGGGTACCTCCTCCCCCCAAAGTCGGTCGGCCCTATAATCGGGAAGGCTCTCTATTCCGGCCAACCGCGACCCGTCTAGGGGACGGGAAGGATCGCCTGACGGCTGGCATCAGGCGTGACTATCTCCTCCTTTATTTTCCGCCCATCGCGACATGATGCGTATGCGTCTGTCTGGGGAGGAAACATGACTGACCGGGCGCTTAAGCGAACCTGCTTCTTCCCGCACAGACCCTCCACTGGCAGCCCGGCCGTCTCTTTGATGAAACGCCTCTTTTTGAGAAGACTAAAGACCCGTGGCTATGCGCCGGTTGTCCCCAAAAGCATAACTTTGCCAGTATAAGAAATAAGTGTTATACCATTATCAACAATTGTCAAGGATTTTTTGCAAAAATAGACATTCTTTGCAGAAGAATTTTCCGGTCGAAAAATCCTCCCCCTTCGCTTTAAGCGCCGAGCAGCCCTCGGAGCAGGGTGATGAGACTCGTGCCCACAAAGGGCGCGGGGATGAAAGAAACGACAAAAACGAAGAGCATCACAAAAGCGAGGACCCTTCTGCCCCCGTCGAGAGGGGTATCCGCATCGAGCGGATGGGGATGGCCTATGCCAAAAAAGAGGAGGAGCGCGACAAGAACGAGCCAGCCTACGTTGTAGAAGATAGCGAGGAGCACAAGGAAGGGGATCAAGGCCCGGGACACGGCCCTGCTTTTCGGGCCGAGCACGCCGTAAAGGATATGACCCCCGTCGAGCTGGCCTATGGGAAGGAGGTTGAGGGCAGTGATGAAGAGCCCTACCCACCCCGCGTAAGCGAGGGGGTGGATGAGTAGGTCAAAACCTGTGGGGAGGTTGCCCACGATGAGCCATTCGGCGAACTTGAGCAGAAGGGGCTCGCCCATGAACACGAAGTTCCCCCCTGCGGGCACCTTCATAGGCACCGAGAGCTTCGTACCGATGAAGAGACAGGGGACCGCAAGGATGAAGCCGCTCAAGGGGCCTGCTACCCCTATATCGAAAAGGGCCTTCTTGTCCCTGATCACCCCGCTCATCTTTATCACTGCGCCGAGGGTGCCGAAAGGAGACAGGGGGAATGGAATAAAATAGGGGAGCGTGGCCGGGACCCCATACTTCCTGCTCATGAGAAAGTGTCCCATCTCGTGGGCGAGGAGTATGCATATAATGGCGCCGCTGTATATGGGGCCTCTGGCGACGTATGTCGAGGCAATGGTGAGGGCGAAGAGGCCTGCGTGGACCCACCAGTTCCGCTTCACTCACGCCCCCAGGAGCCCTTCTTCGAAATTGATGCGGTCATGGCGCGTCCCCTGCTTTACTTTGCGATCGAAACGGGCGAGCATCCCGAGCAAAGAGAGGAGCGTCTTTTCACTCATTCTCCGGCTGCTCTTACAGAGATTATAGGCATAGTAGGGCTTCTGAAAGGCCAGGTAGTGTCTCTTCTCCAGGGGGACGGCCCCGAGGTCTTCTTTGAGCCTGCTGAAACCCTTTGAAAAAGCCCGAAAATCAGGAGCCTCTTTGAAGAATTCCGCAGCGTCCCGGGCCTGCAGCAGGAGCTGCACGTGTCTCGTCATGAACCCGTTGATCGCAAGGGGGCTCAAGCCTTGGGAGAGCAAGGTCCCGACGATCCTCACGATCTCTTTCCTATCCTTCCGGGCCATTGCCTCCGACAAGGTGATAAAATCTTCCTCATGCATCTCCGTGACGACGGCTGCCACATCTTTGGCGTCAATGACGGTCTTCTCGCCGACGAACGCAACGAGCTTCCCCAGCTCTCCAATGAGGAGGGCTTCATCCGGCACGCGCTCTTTGAGGAGGGCATACGCCCTATCCGTCATCTTCTTGCGTTCGGCTCTCACCTCTGCGAGCACCCTGTCCTTGAAGCGCTTTTCTTTCTCCTTCTCTACTACCACGCGCTCGGCCGCGAGCTCGGCAGGCACCTCGAAACCGGGCGTGGTCGCGTAGATGATCACGTTCGCCTTTTCCTTCAGGACGAGGAGAGGGTTGGTGAGGGCCCGGACAGCCTCTTCCGCGGGATCGAGGAGCGCGAGCACTAGATCGGGCTCGATGAAGAGGGCCGAGGCCAAATCCAGCACGATTCCCCTCGCGGCTGAGGCCGCTGCCGTTACTATGCGGGGGTTCTCCGACCAGCCTCGCGACAGAAAGAGGACGTCCTCCGTGAAGTAGTCTTTTGAGCCTGAGGCGACTACTATGCGTCCCATATCGCCCTTAAGCATACGTACATTACGCGCTCTTTTCAAGCAGGACAGCGCAAGGGGGGCTGGCATGGGGGAGCACCTCCCCCGCCCGTGGCCTTAAGCCCCGGGGTTCTGGAACAGCGGCAAGGTTTCGGCTATAATAAGCGGGGCGAACAATGGCGAGAGGCGATCGTTTCCTCAAGGCGTGCAGGCGCGAGGCTGTGGACTGCACGCCAGTCTGGCTCATGCGACAGGCAGGCAGATACCTGGAGGAGTACAGGCTCGTCCGGAAAAGGCACAGCTTTCTCGACATGTGCAAGACCCCGGAGCTTGCGGTCGAGGTCACCCTGCAGCCCATTCGAAGGTTCGACCTCGACGCTGCCATTATCTTCTCCGACATTCTTCTGCCCCTCGAAAAGATGGGCCTCCGCCTCTCCTTCACCGATGCAGGGGGACCTGTCATAGAGAACCCGGTGCGTTCGAGAAGGGACGTGGTCAACCTGAGGGTCGTGGACCCGGAGGAAGACCTCGTCTACGTTATGGATGCCCTCGAGATGGCGCGGAGGCAATTGGAGACCATCGTGCCTCTCATCGGCTTCTGCGGGGCCCCCTTTACTCTCGCCAGCTACCTCATAGAAGGGAGCGGGTCGAAACACTACCATCTGGCAAAAGGGATGATGCACACCGAGGCGTCCACCTTTCATCTCCTCATGGAGAAGCTCACGGACATGGCTGCCCGATACGTCAACGCCCAGGTGAGACACGGAGCGCAGGCGATCCAGGTCTTCGACAGCTGGGTCGGGATACTCTCCACCACTGACTATCGGGACTATGTCCTGCCCCACATGAAAAGGCTTTTCTCTTCCCTGGACAGATCGGTCCCCTCCATCCATTTCGGCGTAGGAACGTTTCACCTCCTGCCCCTCATGGAAGAAGCAGGGGGCGACGTCATAGGCCTCGACTGGAGGGCTCCCATCGACGAAGCCTGGGCCCTCCTCAAAAAAAGGCCGGCAATACAGGGCAATCTCGACCCCACTGCCCTTCTCACCTCCTTCGAATATATCGAGACCCAGGTAAGGGACATTCTATCCCGGGTCGACGGCGCCAAGGGACATATTTTCAACCTTGGCCACGGCATTCTCCCGGCCACACCCGTGGAAAACGTCGCATTCCTCGTCGATGCCGTTCATTCGCACGGCGGTCGCCCCACATGACGACGACAATACTCCTCGTCAATTTCGGCGGGCCCCGGACTCTCGACGAAATCCCCCAGTTCCTGAAGAACATGGCAGGGCGGGCAATGCCCACGGATGCAATAGAGGCGGTCAAGGCCCGCTATCGCGCCATCGGTGGAGGCTCCCCCCTTTTCGCCATTACCGAGGAACAAGCAGGGCTCCTGGTAGAAGAAACCGGCGGACAATTCGCCGTGAAGAGCGCTTTCAGGTACACGAGCCCGACCCTCGAGGAAAGGCTCAACGAGTGCTACAGGGCACGGACGGAGCGGGTCGTCTTTCTCGTCATGTCCCCCTACTACAACTCCAGGACGACAGGAGGCTACGTGAGCGCCGTGGAGGCTTACCTCGGCTACCTGCCCTATCTGCCGAAGATCGTCTTTGTCCACAGCTGGCACAGGGAGCCGCAATTCATCGATTGCTGGGTAGAGAGAATACGGAGCAATGCCCCAAAGGAGGAGTCCTACTACATCTTTTCCGCCCACAGCCTGCCCGAATCCCTAAAGGGGGAGCCCTACAGGCGTCAGGTCGAGGAGACGGCACAAGCAGTAGCGGAAAGGCTCGCCATCCTCGACCGCTATACGGTTGCATGGCAGAGTGCGCCTCAGCGCGCGGAAGAGCCGTGGATGGGCCCCTCGGTGGAAGCTGCCATCGACGGTCTCTCCGGCAAGGTGTCGAGCCTTGCGGAAGTGCCCATCGGCTTTGTGAGCGATCACCTGGAGACGCTCTACGACATGGATGTGGTCCACAGAAGCTACGCGCTGGCGAGGGGCTTTGAGTTTTCCCGGGTCCCTTCCCTGAATACCTATCCCCCTTTTATCCGGGCTTTGAAGACCATCATCGAAAAGCGCCTCGAGGGAGAAGAATGAAGGTAGCCATCGTGGGGAGCGGCATTTCCGCCTGTGCATGCGCGGTCCGCCTCAGGGAAGAAAGCATCGGTTTCACCGTCTTCGAGAAGGCGGCAGCCCCAGGCGGGAAACTCCTCACCGAGAAGGCGGGCGGCTTTCTCGTAGAGGCCGGACCCGACAGTTTTCTCCCGGAGAAGCCCTGGACTTTGGACCTCATCAGGAAGGTCGGCATGGAGGACGAGCTTCTCTGCACGCAAGACGAGCACAAGGGCACCTATATCTATTCCCGCGGCGGCCTTCACCGCCTTCCGGAAGGCGTGATGCTCATGGTGCCGACCATGATCATGCCCCTTTTGCGCTCCAGTCTCATCTCCCTTGGCGGAAAGATCCGCATGGGCATGGAGCTATTCCTGCCTGCAAAACGTAACGAGACGGACGAGAGCCTCGCCCAGTTCGTGACGAGGAGGCTGGGCAGGGAATGCCTGGAAAAAATAGCGGAGCCCCTTGTGGCGGGGATCCATACATCGAATCCCGACAACATGAGCGTCAGAGCGGTGTTCCCGCGGTTTCTGGACATGGAGAAGAAATACGGGAGCCTCATCAGGGGCATGGTCAAGAGTATGCGGACTGCCCGGCCCCTTGAGCAAGGGGGGAAGAAGATGACCTATTTCATGTCCCTCAAGGGGGGCATGCAGCAGCTCGTGGATGGGAGCATCGCCTTCTTCGGGCCCGAGAACATGGCCCTCTCGAGCGAGGTGAGGGAGGTCAAGAAAGGTCAAGAGGGCTACGTCTTGTCGATCGGCTCGGAGAAAGCGGCCTTCGACGCCGTGGTGCTGGCGACTCCCGCCTACGTCACGAGCCGGATCATCCAGGACATGGCTCCTTCCTTGAGCCTTCAGCTTTCTGCCATAGAATGGTCTTCCACGGCAACCGTATCGCTCGCCTTCAGGAGGCAGGATATCTCTTCTTCCCTCCCCGGCTTCGGCTTCATCGTTCCCCGCATGGAAAAGAGGCGGATCAACGCCGCCACCTGGAGCTCGATCAAGTGGCCCCTCCGGGCGCCCGCTGACTCGATACTCATTCGCGCCTTTGTCGGGGGCGGCCACGACGAGGACCTTGTCTTTGGTCCTGACGCGGACCTCTTGCGCGTCGTAACGGAAGAGTTGGGGGCCATTGCAGGCATCCATGCAGCGCCGACCCTGTCAAGGGTCTATCGGTGGGTAGAAAGCATGCCCCGGTATACGGTGGGCCACGTTGACCGGATCCGTGCCATGGACGAGGCAGCGAAGGCATATCCCGGTCTCCACCTGGTTGGCAGCAGCTACCGGGGAATCGGCATCGGCGACTGCGTGAGAAGCGGCTTTGACGCTGCGGAAGATATTGCCCGCTCCTTGCGTCCCTAAAGAGAGAGTTCTCGCGCTCCCCTTCTCGGACTTTCCGCCCCCATCTTCGGGCAGGGAGGCGCAGAAATGACTTGACAATAGTCCTCTTTAGGTATAACATTGTATTCGACTGTAAAGGGCAAACCATCCGAAAGGGTGGGGCGCAAAGCCACTGGCCTACATTACGCACGCGTAACACGGCGGCAGGGCTGCCAGGCGAAAAACAGTACTCCCAGGGGCTGTCTTCGCGTGGCCGGAAGGGGAACAGCTGATGGGTACTGTTTATTCCTTAATAATCTGCCCGTTAATACCGATAATTCTATTGTATTGTGGCGAAACGAGGAGCATGGGCCTCGTACTTCGGATTGACCCTGGGAAAGGGGGACTATGGAAAAGATCTGTATCGTAAGACGGAGGAAACCCGGCTATGAAGGAGCCTTTTCTTTTGCCGCGGCCATGACAAGCCGTGAAAGGTCTCCTTTGCTCTCGATCCCGCTCACTCCGCAACAATCGGAGGTGTTAAGGTCCAACGGGCACTTCCAGCGTTTTTACAGCAGAAGATCGGCGCCCGTCGTCCTCAACATCCATTTCAACGACGGTCTGCCCCAGAAACTGCTCAAAACCAGTGAGATTTGCGAGATGCTTCAGATAAGCAGGAAGATGCTCGGGAGGCTTCTGAGGGACGGGGAGGTAAAAGGCTACAGGATCGGTCGCCTGAGGCGTTTTGTCGCCGAGGACATAATGGAATACCTGGCGCACAGCTTCGGACTCGGCAGGCTGAGAACCATAACTGTGGACATCAGCCAGAGGCCGGGGGAGGATCTGGAGACTTTGTCAGAATAAAGGAGAAAAGCCATGTATTACGAGTACTGGGGACTACACAAGGCGCCATTTGACAATGTTCCTGATCCCTCCATGTATGTCGAGTCTCATACTGCCGTGGAGAACGCCGTTGCAGAAACCCTGTTCGCCATCGAGGAAGGAAACGAGTGCGTTGCGGTCATAGTGGGAGATGTGGGGTCGGGGAAAACGCTCTCCTTGAGGCTCATTCTCGACTCCCTCCACCAGGAGAAGTACCGTATAGCTTTCATCACGAACCCGGATGTGACATTTGTTCAACTCTTGCAGGAAATCATCGGACAGATAACAGGCAAGGAATGCGAAACTTCATCGAGGATCGAGCTCCTGGAGATTTTCAACAAGCTGCTCTTCAAGACCGTGGACGAAGACAAGAAGGTCCTCATTTTCATCGACGAAGCCAACGCTCTTGCACCCCCGATCCTGGAAAGCCTTAGACTTCTCACGAACATGCAGGACGACAACAGGAACCTCTTCACCATGGTCCTTGCGGGCCAGCTGGAGCTTGAAAAACGCCTGGAGCATCCGCGCAGGGCCAATCTCTATCAGAGGATCGGCACTTACAATCGCGTAGGCAAGATAGAATCAGTGGAGCGCCTGAAAGATTACGTGAAGACCCGTCTCGAGCTGGCCGGAGCAAAACAGATGCTCTTCACCGACAGCGCTATCGAGGCGCTCTGGAACCATACCGAGCATGGAATACCCCGTCTCGTCAACAAGATATGCAAGCTCTGCCTCAAGGCAGGGGAGACGAACGAGTTCACCAAGATCGAAGAGGACGTGGTCAATCTCATAGGTGAGCGATTCGAGAAGCGGGCAAGCCGGTTGAAACTGAGGGAACAGGCCGCGAAGGCGCGCGCAAAGGCCCCCGCATCCCGCCAGACAGCCCTAGAAAAGCCAGCCCCGAAGGAGGAGATCGAAACGGAGGAAGAGGAAAGGGCGGCGGAATCGAACGTGAGCCCTATCAGAGGAGCAACAGCCGAACATAGGCACCACCCCGAAGCAGAAGAAGAGTCCTGGGAGACGGACATAGGCTCTTTCCACATCAAGATATCCATACCCTTCGAGATCCTGCGGGAGGCAGGTGCCTCTTCCAGCGAGAGAAGGAGGAAAATGGCCGGGTCCCTCGCCGCTCAGACGCTCCAGAAGTACCCTCAGCTCGCGTTTTCGGCGTCTCATGATCCGGTCAGCCTGTGGGGTGATATCACGCAGTCGATCCTCGCAGTCTTCGAGCAGCACTCCATGGCTGCAGGGGCTTAAGCGGGCGCTTCCTCTTAAGGCGCCTTTGTCCTGCAAGGAGCTTTCTTTTCTCACCTCCCGTCAGCAGCACGGGTGGGTAAGCTTTCTTTCGTAAGCCAGCCTGTATCCAGAAAAAGCCATTCCCTTAAACACTGGCTCTATTGCATTTTGCCATTGACTCCTTTAGAATCTGGGGCGTCATGGGTAAGGGGAAGGTCTTTTTCGTGGGAGCCGGGCCAGGAGACATCGGCCTGGTGACGCTGAAGGGGCTTCGCTGTCTGGAGAGGGCGGACGTGGTGGTCTACGATTCTCACGTGGACGCCCGGCTTCTCAACCGCGCCCGAGAGGACGCCGAGCTTATCGAGGTAGGCCCAAGGGACAGCGGCGATGACATGACCCGGGAGGAGATACGCAGCGCCCTCGTAGGGAACGCAAAGGACGACAAGGTCGTCTGCCGGCTCAAGGAAGGCGACCCTTTCGCTTTCGGCGGGGGCGGCGAGGAAGCTGAGGCTCTCTTATCCGAGGGCATAGATTTCGAGGTAGTGCCTGGGGTAAGTCCGGTCTTTGCCGCTCCCGCGGGCGCCGGCATACCCCTGACGCATCGCGACTATTCGTCTTCTTTTGCCGTGGTGACTGGCAGCGAGGCAACCACGAAGAACGAAGGCTCCCTTTCATGGCTCGGCAAGGCCTGTGCGACCCTCGTCTTTCCCATTGACGCGGGCGACATGGGAAGGATCATTGATCGTCTCATCGATGCGGGCAAGGCGTCCGACACCCCGGCTGCCGTCATCGTAAGGGGCGCGCAATGCGATCAGGAGACCGTGATAGCCTCCCTCGGCACCATTGCCGGCAGGGCGGAGGAGAAAGGCATACGCCCCCCGGCCCTCCTTGTCGTAGGAAACGTGGTCTCCCTCAGGGAGCGCCTCCAATGGATTGAGAAGAAGCCCCTCTTTGGCCATCGGATCCTCATCACCCGGGAGTATTCCGCAGAGTACGGCGTCCTCGAAGACCTGGGGGCCGAGATCTTCGAGTTCCCCACCATAAGGATCGAACCGCCCGAAAGCTGGGAGGACCTCGATAGGGCAATAGAGGGCATTGCAGCTTACCAATGGCTCGTCTTCACCAGTGTCAACGGCTTCCATTTCTTCATGCAGCAATACCGCAGGAAAGGCCTTGACATCAGGGACCTCAAGGGAGTGCGCCTGGGAGCCATCGGCTCCAAAACAGCGCAAGCCATCAGAAGCTTCGGCATGAACGTGGACGTGGTACCGGAGGCGTTTCACGCCGAAGGGCTCGCGGACGCCTTTGCCCGCCTCAACCCGGGGGGTCGTCTGGAGGGCGTCCGCATCTTGCTGCCGCGGGCAGAGCACGGGCGGGAGGTCTTTCCCGAGATCGTACGGGCCAGGGGCGGCATCATCGATACGCCGGCGGCCTATCGCGCACTAAAGCCGGAAAGAGGAGTTTCGAGACTGAAGCGTTCTCTTTTCGAGGGCAGGATATCGATAGCCACTTTTACGAGCAGCGCCACCTTCTCGAACTTCATCGAGATGGTGGGCAGCGACGCCCTCCCCTTTCTTCGCAGCCTCACCATAGCTGCCATAGGGCCCATCACGAGGAAAGCCATAGAGCGGGCTGGGTTGGCCGTGGCCATCATGCCCGAAGAGGCCACCATCGAGGCCATGGCAGCACAGATCGTGGACTGGGTCGCGGTCGCAAGAAGCTAAAGCCCAGAAGGTCGGCGAGCATCAGCGCCCTTCATGGCTTGGTCTTACTCCTGGCCGGTCTTGAGATAGGAAGGCATGGTCGACAAAAAATCGGACGCAACCCATCATGATACCTTGAGGTTTCTGGGAAGGGCCTTCCGACACCGGAACTATCGACTCTTCTTCGTTGGCCAGGGGACCTCTCTCATCGGCACGTGGATGCAGCAGATCGCCCTGAGCTGGCTCGTCTACCGCATCACGAATTCTCCGTTCCTTCTCGGCCTCGTGGGCTTTACGGGCATGATCCCAATGTTCCTGTTCGC
>CAYZAF010000351.1:0-4711 GCA_964476435.1 uncultured Syntrophaceae bacterium | reverse complement strand
TAATAGAAGCACTTGCGCAACACGGCTTGTCCCACTACCCACCCATCTTTTCATGCTAATCTTCCTCCTGTGAGTCGTATTCTCGTATTTCCCGTGATTCTGTAACAGGCGCCATCGCCTTTTCCGGGCCTGGTGGACGTCACAATGCGGTCGTAATTAGAATGAATTGATCCAGGATCCCGCTAGCAACGGATTGTATGATCCTATTATTACCTAATCTCACGAAATATTTCAATAAAATTCTTTAACCCTTCATTAATGTATTTCTGGAGGCTATGGGATGAAGTGGGAATCGTTTGTTCAGAAGCCGGCCAGCTTCATGTTGCCGAGGAATATGATGAATCTCCGGAGCAGGTCTTCGTCGAAGCACTCTTTCATGCCCCCATCCCGCACGTCAAGCCCGGCTTCCCCCCCTTTCATTTCTTCCCGAGATCCGACCATGATTTGGGCAGCCTTGAAGGGGGGCAGGGAGTCTTTGTAGGGCCTGCGGGACGTCATGGCGTCAAAGGTATCGACAATCCGCAAAATGCGCGGCAAGATAGGTATATCAGACCCCTCGAGGCCCATGGGGTAGCCGCTGCCGCAAAAGTCCTCGTGGTGATGGAGCACTCCTTTCTTGACGAAACCGGGCAGATCGGTGTCGAGAATCATCGCCAGACCGTTGAACGGGTGGCGCTTCATGATTTCCCATTCGATCTCCGTGAGGGGACCGTTCTTGTGGAGTATCTCCTGCGCGACGAGGGTCTTGCCGATGTCGTGAAGGAGGGCCCCGACCCCGCACTGTCGCAGCACTTCGAGCCTGTGGCTTTCTTCCATAGCCTCGGAATCCGGTCGAATCCGCTGCAGCACGTCCGGGTTGTTGCCGAGAAAGCCGACGGTGAACCAGAGGACCTTTGTGGCGTGCTCGTACGTCTCGTAGTCGTGGCCCACGATCTTCGCCAGCGCCTGTAAGGATCTGGATTCTGCGATGAAGATGAGCGCCTTTTCGATCATTGCCTGTGTTCTTTGCAGGATATCCGTGCCGATCGGCTTGAACCCGAACGACGATTCGAAGGCATGCTTCACGACGTTCGTGGACACCCTGCTGAATATGGCCGCCTTTTGATCGTCGGAAGGTCCCTCGTTCGCTAAGATATTGTCCAGGTGGACCTCGAGGTATTCTTCGTACTTAAACTGCTCCTCCAGGTCGATGAAAACCTCGCTTTGTCCGCTCTCGGAGAGCCTGTCGAGCTGCTCCGGACTGACCCCGTTTCCCTCCACGGTCCAGAGAACGTACTGTCCGGTCACCGATAGGACGTAAATCTTGAACTTCGGCATACTCCACGGCACGATCGCGCCGGGAGGAATAGCCAGGTATTTCTGCTGCTTCATGACCGCCACCCGGTGACGCTCAGATTCTGCGGCCCCTGAGGGTAGGCGGGGCGAAGGAGGATGCGAATTCCCGATCGGAAAACCACCATGCTTTTCCTCCGCGTACGGATAGTATGTACGCAATGAGAAGACCTCACCTATGAGTTATCGGCGAAACGGATCATATCTTGAGGGGCTCTCCCCCTGGGCGTTTCAAGAAAGGCGTCTCTCCTAGTAGTATTGGTATTGAAATCAAGCCCGAGAGGTGGTAATCATTAGTTAGGGGCGTCTTTTCAGCGTGCCGCTCTCGGTGAGGAAGAAGGAGGTGGGGGATGAGCGACGATTACGAAGGGTATCCCGCCCTTGACAGGGCCCGGCTCAGGGATGGATACAAGATGTGCATCGGGAACGCAATCCGTCTTATGAACGACGCGACAATGCTGAAAGAAGCTGGCCGTCTCCGCTCAGCGTACCTCGTCCTGCGTCTTGCTGTGGAAGAGCTTGCGAATGCCACCCGATTATACGAGGCAGGACGCTCGGGCGTACAGGATTGGAAAGGGTGGTGGGGCCGCTACTTCGATCATCCGGAGGGCGTTGGGTCGCCCGACAATAGGGCCGCTGGGCAGGACGGCGAGAGCGGGCCGAGACAGGACCATCGGAAGCTCACGTTCGTGGATTTTGATAGAAACGAAGGGGCGTTCTCATCGCCTCTTGCAGACGAAGATAGCAACCTGCTCCGTCTCTTTGAGAAGGAGTCAACGAACGCCGACGGCATTCTCAAGGCATTGCCCTCATACGCGTTCGAACGTTTGGAGTTCAGAGAAATGGCCGAGCAGTCCCCGGAGATGACCGCCCCTATCCTCTACGCCCGGATCGAAGAGATCGTTTCGGGAGAGCAGGGCATCGACGAGAGAGACCTGTTGGCCATCATCGCCGAGGATTTGAGCATGTCCCCGGAGGAGGTTGCTGCAGGCTACGAGCATTGGAAGAAGGTGTCACATAAAGCAAGGGCATACCTCGACCTCCTGCAGCGCGTGCGTGAGAGGCTGAAGAAAGAACGGGAAAAAAAGAGCGACCGTAGTAGTATTTGAAGGATTCCTTAAGCTAGCGCCCCCGGACGTATCGATACCAGAAAGCGCACACTATCTGCGCGAGCACCCCGCCTGCCGTGTCAATGCCCACGTCCGTCATCGATGCGGTGCGGGTAGGCACGAAGGACTGGTGGAACTCGTCGCCCAGGGCATAGAGCGCCACGCCAAGCACGGCGAGAAGGGAAGACCGCCACTTCCATTCTCCGGAGGAGCGAGTGCGAAAGGCCCGGAGGAGGAGGAGACTAAGGACGAAATACTCGAAGACGTGGGCCCCTTTCCTGATGATCCCGTGGATCATCATTACCTGGTCGGGAGAGAGGCCTGGGAAAAGGAAGGCGAGTATGGGCCTCACCACTGAGAACGTGTTTTCCGCGGAGAATGTCCCCGTGGACATGAAGAAGACAAAGGCCAGCCACACGACCACCGGTAGCCAGCGTTTGACGAGATCTGCGGAGGTTTTCGGCTTCCTTGCCATCCCCTGAAGTATAGGACCGGCGCCTGCCTTAAGCAACTTTGGACTCTTTTCTCTCCATCTCGAGCCTTTCGAGAAGCCGGTGCGCCTCGATCGCCTGCTCCTCTGAGACCCCGTTCGGAAATCCGCAGGTCGGACAGGGGACGCGTTGGTTCGACCTCATGCTCCGCAGCTCCACGCGATAGCTCTTTCTGCAACGGGTACAAAGAGTATTGACGGTAAAATCGGACATGCCTTAAGCCTCCTTTCCTTATGGTGTGCCTGTCCGGACAAACATGCCAAAGGGCCATGCCCCCACTAGATGGGCCTTTTCGCTCGCCTGTCCTCACCCGTATGTCTATCATAGCAGCGCCGTGTTTCGGTGGTGCTAGGGGAGTGTTAAGAACTGTATAAACGCGAGGAGGGGCTTTCTATCGATCGGAATCGTTGAACTTGTATCCCACGCTCGTCACGGTGACGATGCTCGTCGGCTTCTCCGGGTCTGCTTCGATGAGCTTCCTCAGGCGGCTGACGTGGACGTCCACGTTCCTTGGGGTCACGAAAACCTCGTCGCCCCACACCTGATTGAGAAGCTGATCTCGCGTGAAGACCCTGCCGGGGTTCTTGGTGAAGAGGAACAGGAGCTTCATCTGGAGGGGCGACAATTCGATCTTCTTCCCTTTCACCATCACCTCGTATCTCTCGAAGTCGATGAAGAGCCCTTTGTGAGAAAACGTCGATCCATTGACAGCGCCCTTCAGCGCCTCGGCCTTGACCCTTCTCAAGGCAACACGGATCCTCGAGGCCAGCTCCCGCATGCTGAAGGGCTTCGTGACGTAGTCGTCGGCACCCATCTCCAGGCCGAGGATGCGGTCCACCTCGCTGTCCCTTGCGCTCAAGATGATGATGGGCATGTTCGCATAAACGGGATTGGCTCGGATGAGCCGGCAGACCTCCAGCCCCTGCAAGCCAGGGAGCATAAGGTCGAGGACCACGAGATCCGGCTTCGTCGTCTTGACCAGTTCGAGCGCTTCTTCCCCCGTGCACGCAGGAATGACCCTATACCCCTCGCGCTGAAGATTCGAGGAGACAAGATCGACGATATCGCTCTCGTCGTCCACCACAAGAATTTTCATGTACGCGGTTTCCAGGACGTAGGATATCCCGTGTTTGTTAAAATGTGATTAAGGAATGGTAACTTTCGTGCAAAAAAGACGGGGAAAAGACTAAGAAAAGAGGGGAACGGGCTATACCGGTGTCACAGGGTTTGGGTGGCCGTCGGCTATCTCTCCCTCCTTTGTCTATGACTTCCGTTTCCGCCTCATGGCAGCCAGGGCAGCGACGCCCGGTCCAAGGAGGAAGATAGCCGGAGGCAGAGGGGTCGAGACCCCCCGGGGCCTCGTGTGGCCCCACCACCCCCAATATCCGGCTCCGTGGTGACCGTATTCGTATGAGCCTTCGGGCCAGGGGCTCCACCAATCCCTATCCCACGTCCATTGATGCCGGTCGTCTCCTGCTGAGTCCCAGGTCCACCAGGCGTCCTTCGCATTGCTTGAATCGGGAGAGCCTGAGCCGTGATGTTCGGAGTACCAGCCATCCTCTGCCTCCGGCCCGCGCTTTGCGCCTGCCCCCATCTCCAGCCAATGACTTTCCGGGGCCACATCCGTAAGCGGTGCAGTGTCGAGCCAAGTCTGCGCCAGGTCGATGGACCCTCCGAGATTGCCTTCTCCATCGCACCACGACAAGTCCTGCCCGTTGCGGGCAAGAGAGCCGTTGTCGACAAGGTCAGCATGGACACTGCCGAAAGCCAAAACCACGA